>JABFSD010001179.1 GCA_013140935.1 Acidobacteriota bacterium | reverse complement strand
CGTAGCGACCGCAATCAACCACAAGCCCCACCACAACAGCGCATCGCCGAAATAGTTCGGATGCCGCGTGTAACGCCATAAGCCCTGATCCATCACCTTGCCTTTATTCGCCGGATTCGCTTTGAAACGTTTCAACTGATCGTCGCCGAGGGCTTCAAAGCCGAAGCCGATTAACCAGACAATCAGGCCGAGATAATCGAGCCACGTGAGTTCAAAAGGTTTGGCTGCCTCGATTGCCACTTGCAGCGGCAGCGAGATGAACCAGATCAAAAAGCCCTGCAAACCGAAGACGACAAACAGACTCATCCACCAGAAGCGCTGCCCGATACGCTTGCGAATGGATTGATAGCGATAGTCTTCGCCCTTGCCGTGATTGCGCTGCCATAAATGCACGGCGAGCCTTACGCCCCAGACCGTCACCAGCGTAACCAACAGCCAGCGGCGCGGCGCGAATGTTTTGTTCAGCGCGAGACTCACCCACGCGACGAGGACGAAACCGAGTCCCCAGAAAATATCCACGATGCTGGCGTCTTTGAGTTTTACGCTCAGAAGCCAAAGCAGAAAGACCGCGACGAGCAACACCACAGCGGTGAGCAGCAAGGTGAACATAGTGATTGAACCTGATGATGAGATGGTTACGGCGTAAAGCGCGCGGATTATGCCTTTGCGAAAACGGTTTGTATAATCGCCGCCGTCGTTGCGCGAAATGGAGGATGAACGACCTATGAATCTTTCCTACGAACAAATTCAAGTTGGGATAGTGCAATTACCGTTGGTTGAGCAACAACGCTTGCTGGCGGAACTGAAGGAACGAGTCTCAGGCTTTGCTCCTCATATTACCAACGGCCATTCACCCAAGCTGGAATGGCCTGACCCTGCGCCGAATGATAGCTGGCTGGCCTTGCACGCAGATGAATATCGCGGCCAGTGGGTCGCACTTTATCAAGGGAAACTTATTGCGCACGGCAACGACAGTGCGGCTTTGGCCCAAGCGGTCAAGGCGTCAGGGGCTGCGATTCCGTTGGTGGTATTTATCGAACCGGTTACCGATGCTCCGGCCTTCGAAGGTTGGCTTTAAGTCGAAACTCTCATGCTAGAACCACCGCAACTGATTTTTCGGGAAATCATTTCTTATCCGCACGACCGGCGCGGCATTACTTTGCGTGTCATCGTTTCTTCAGGCGGCATTGCACGCGAGGCGACAGCTAAACTTGATCCGGGCGCAGGAGTGAGCCTCTTCAGTCGTGAAATCGGCGAGCAACTCGAACTGGATATCGAAGCAGGCGACCCGCTGAGACTCGACTCACTCGCGTTGGGAGGCATTGATTGTTTCGGCCACGAGGTCACCTTGCACGTAGGCAATCAGGTGACCTCTCGTCATTTATTTTGCCAGGCAATATGGTTTGCCGCGCAATTTTCTCGGCCTGCAAGACTGGATGTTGCGGATGGCCGTCGGCATCGTCCATTACGAAAACAAGCTCTATCTGAGACCTTACGATGAGTGAGGCCGAGATGATTCGGCTTTACTCCAAGCCCCACGCCGTCAACGAATTCACATCCTTCACCAATACGCGATTGCCGACCAGCGCCGGATGCGCCCACGTCGCGCTGTCAGCGCCTTTATATTTTTTCGCCACGTTGGGCAGCTTCGCGTTCGCGTTAATCACGACCAGTTCGGCATCGGTGGTCAGCGCCCAGACAAACCCATTCGCCTGTGCGAGCAGCGCGTTCTCGCCCTGGCGCGGATCGCTCATCCAAACCGTTTTGCCCGTATCGGCGTTGAGCGCAAAGAACTGTCCTTTGTTGCGATGCGATAAACCGTAAAGCACGCCGTTCGCCAGCACGGGCGAACTCATATAGAGCGAGGCTTCTTTGTTGCGCCACATTTCGGTCGTCGTCCATTGATTGTTCGCGTAACCCAGCCGCACGGCGAATACGCCTTTGTTGAGGCCCGAAAAAATCAGCAGGTCTTTGTGCTGTAGCGGCGTCACGATGTTTTGTACATATTCAGTCTCGAACGGGATTTCCCACAACAGCCCACCGTTGTCAGCCCAGAGGCCGATGATCTTGTGCGACGATTGCGTGACGATCTGACGCTTGCCCACTAACTCGACCACAATCGGCGTAGCGTAACCCGGCCCATCACCCGACCATCGCCATTTTTCAGTACCCGTCGCGGCATCGAATGCAACGATGCCGCCTTTGTCGTCCGTACCCAAAGCGACGATGACGAGGCCGCGATCTACGATGGGCGAAGCCGCTGTGCCGAACGTGGGTGATTCCGCGCCGAATAACGCTTTGCCTTCTTTGCGCCAGAGCCGCTTGCCGCTCGTTGCGTCATAACCCGTCAGCACACCCGTGATGCCTAAGGTGAACAGGCGTCCATCGGCAATGACCGGCGTAGACTTCGGCCCTTTGCCGTGTCCTTGCGCTGCGCCATTCATCGTGTAAGCGACGGGATAGTTGTCCTGCCAAAGTTGCTTGCCCGTGTCCAAGTCGAAAGCCTGTGCGATTTCGTTTTCGGCTACGCGCGAATGCAGGAAGACGCGCTGGCCCGCGACGACCGGCGAAGCATGGCCGACGCCGACGGTGATCTTCCATTTGCTTTTGAGTTGATCGGGCCAGGCTTTGGGCGCGGTGAAATTCGCGGCTGCTCCGTCGCGGTTGGGGCCGCGCCATTGCGGCCAGTCTTGCGCGAGTGCAGTGGTAAGCAATAGTAACGACAAAACGAATGATGCTTTCATGGTGGAATTCCTCTGAAAATCGGATGTTTAACGAATGCCGCTACGATAGCCGAAGCCGGGGAGCTTTCACCAGTGGCTGAAAAAATAGTCGAGGCACTCCGTTCGTGCGGCGTGCCTCGGCTTGAGTAAGCAATAAAAATAAACGGTTCGCGGTTGCGTTGCTTATCGGGCGCTGGCGACCAGCGTCACCAACGAATAGAACGCCCAGGCGGCAGCGACCACAGCCAGCCCGTAACAAAAGACCGCAGGGCCTCCGTTGAAGGCCAATTGCCAAAACCCTTTGCTGAAATCGCTGAACATACGCCAATCGTCATTGGCGGCTGGAGGGATGCGCGCGCTTTGACGCAAGGGCGCGGCGCTGCGGCGACCAGCGGTCGCTTGCGATTGATGCAAGGCGAGTAATAAAGCGTGGGCGGTGGCGGTGCGGCGCGTTACGTCTTTTTCGAGCATCTGGCAAATCGCTTTCAATAAAGCGGGTTCGCAACGCGCAGCATAAGGCGTGAGCGAAGCGCCGGTGAAAGGCGCTGACCCGGAGATCAATTCATAGAACATCGAACCGAGACTGAATCAATCGCTCGACGGCATCAACGGCTGGCAGTTGACGTGTTCAGGACTGAAGTGGCGAATCGTGGCGGGACGTGTGCCCGCAAGCGGCACGCCGTTGCGTCCCAGACCAATCTAATTTTGCGTTTCGATGTTGACGAAGAAGCGGTATGAACCGTTTTGCACAATGCCCAACCGGAATTGCACGGTCACTTTTTGTCCCATCGCCAACGGCGCAGCCAACGTGATCGAGCCTGTGCTCAACGTCGAATTCAATCCGCCGCCATTGGGTTGCGCGGGCGGCGTCTCAATCGTCAAGCCTTTGACCGCCGTACCGTTCACCGTCACATCCGCCGAACTCAGCGCCCGCAAGATCGCCGTATTCACGCCGCCATTGCTGATCTCAATGACGCGAAAGCGCAGCTTGCTGACCGATGCGCCTGTGTTGTTGGTAAAGCCGCGCCGCAGATACAACGAACGCGGATAAGTCATCGTCCCCATCGTG
>JABFSD010000448.1 GCA_013140935.1 Acidobacteriota bacterium | reverse complement strand
CCCTCCTTCTGAGCGGCGTGATTGCCGTGCGAAAACATACGCGCGTGCTTGGCGAACAAAGCAGCGGAATCGAATGAGCGCGGCGAAAAACGGTTGAACGCGGCAGCCGGGGTTAGCATCGTTTTTGGGCTGCCGCGTTCAACTCAAAATTTCCGCGTTCAGACGAATTCGCTGGCGCGCAGCGGTCAGTTGGAATAAGGACAAACCGATGTTGCAAACCATGACAAGTTGTTTGGTCGCGCAAACGCTGGGCTTTGGCACAGGCGTAGTCATGTCGGTGCTGTTGCTCACGCTGTTGTGGCGCGGCCATCGCAGGCAAACCGGCGCGCGGGGGAAATATCAACAGGCGATCTTTGCGTTGATGTGGCATCTCGGCGGATTGATGGGGATGTCGTTGCGCGTGATTTACGGCGAGCGCGTTTCGCTGTGGATGGCGTTGGCAGTCATGCTCAATTTTGTCGGCGCGGCGTTTTTTCCGCTGGGCTTTCTGGCGCTCTGGCAACGTCCGCGCGATGAACACTCGTGGCGGGCGAAAGCCTGCTGGTGGTTGTGCAGCGCGACGCTGGTGAGCGCGAGCGTATTGACGTTGCTGTTCGTGCTGCATTTTTTCAACGGAGGACAGCCCAGTCTCATCGATGGAGAACACACCCATTCAGAATGGCACCTGGGGCGCGCGCTCGCTTATCACGTCGCCTTCGCCACGCTCGCAGGTACGTTGTTGTTATTGCGCGGACGGCTGAACAATTTCGCTGCGCGGTTTTATGCGGCGACGACGTTGGTGGGCGCGTTGACGCCGGCGATGATTACGACACTGGCGCACGGGGTCGAGGCCGCGCAAACACATGTTACCTGGATGCAGGTGATCGAACAGCAAGCGCCCTTGCTGATTCTGTTTGGCGCGGTGGTTTATTTCGGCGACTTTCGGTTCTCGAACGTTTACGTCAAATCGTGTCTGCGGTTTTTGACGGCGTTGTTGTTGGCGTTGGGCGCGGGGCTGTTGCTGTTATTTGTGTTGCCATCGGTCAGTGCGCGACTGACGGCGTTTCCGACTGCGGCTTTGGTGATTGCGGCGACGGCGGCGTTGACGCTGTGGCTGTGCGGCTTCGCGTGGCTCTTGCCGAAACTCGATCATCTGGTTGATTACTGGCTTTTTCGTGAACCCGATTACGCCGCCGTCACGCGCGAACTTTGGCATCAACTCTCGCAACAGGAAGACGACGCAGCGATCTTTGCCAGCGTCGCGCAACTGGCACAGGCGACGTTGGGCTTGCAAGCCGCGCGCGTAATTCCATTGCCGGCCTTGCCTGCCGATCATCTGGCCGCCGCGTTGAACAGCGGCGAAGTCTGCGAATTAAAAGCGAATGATTCATTGCGCACCGCTGAACACATCAACGATGACGTAGAGTTTCTCGCGCCGATTCGCGTCGCCGGTCAGCCCGCTTATGCGCTCGCCCTCGCGCCCGGCGCACAGCGGCGCAGCCTGCTTCACAGCGAACTGGACTTTTTGCGCGGCCTCGCCGGACAAGCCAGCAGCCGTCTCGAAACGCTCGCCGTCGAACGCGCGCGCATCGAACAGCAAAGCAAAGAAGAGCGTTTGCGCCGTCAGGTCACCGAGGCCGAATTGCGCGCCTTGCGTACGCAAATCAATCCGCATTTTCTGTTTAATTCGCTCAACACGATTGCCGACCTGATCGTGGCTGACCCTACGCAAGCCGAACAGGTGACAGTGCAACTCGCCAAGATTTTTCGTCACGTCTTGCGCAGCAGCGACCGCCAGATGATTTCGGTTCACGAAGAACTCGACTTCCTGAAAACCTGGCTCGACATCGAAGCCGTTCGTTTCGGCGACCGGCTGCGCGTGCAATTTTCTCTGGATGAGACGCTCAACGTCGCCAATGTGCCTTCGCTGATTTTGCAACCGCTGGTCGAGAACGCGCTCAAACACGGCCTCGCGCCGAAGCTCGGCGGCGGTACGTTGCAAGTCGGCGTCGCGCGCGCGGGCAGACAACTCAGCCTCACCGTCGAAGACGACGGCATGGGTTTTCCCAGTCATACTGAAACGGTGCGCGGCCACGGCCACGGCATTGGCTTGCGCAACGTAGCCGAACGCCTCACGACGATTTACGCCGGACGCGCGCAGATGCTTTGCGAAACGGTGGCGACGGGCGGCAGCCGCGTCACTTTATTGTTACCGCTTGAGGTCTGAATTATGCGAACGCTGATTGTGGATGATGAAGCCTCGGCGCGCGCGCGCTTGCGGCGCTTGCTGGCTGCGCATAACGACGCCATAGAAATCGCAGGCGAAGCCGCCGACGGTCTCAGCGCGTTGCAACAAATCACTGCGCTTGCGCCCGACCTGCTCTTTCTCGACATCGAGATGCCAGGCTTGAACGGCTTTCAAGTTTTGCAATCGCTGCCGCCTGATTTCGTGCTGCCGCTGGTCGTCTTCGTCACCGGCTACGATCAACACGCGCTGGCGGCTTTCGCGGCGAATGCGCTGGCTTACCTGCTTAAACCCGTCGAGACCGAACGCCTCGCTCTGGTCGTAGACCGCGCGCAACGCCTGCACGCTTCCGTCGCGCAACGCGCCGCCGAGCAACGCGAGTTGTCGGCGTTGATTCAAGCCGCGCCCGACGCCGCTCCCTTGCGCCACATCGTCGGACGCAAGCGCGACCGTTTCTTCCTGCTCGCGCCGTCAGATGTATGTTTCTTTCGTGCGCAGGACGGCATCGTGCGTGCGCATACGGCGAGTGAAACATACTGGGTCAATTATCAACTCAACCAACTCGAAGCCGGACTGCCCGCCGATCAATTCTTCCGCGCGCATCGTTCCGCGCTCGTCAATCTAGCCTGCGTCAAAGAGCTGCAAGCTGATTTCAAAAGCTCATTCCGCCTGACGATCAACGACCTGGCACACACCGAAATTCAAGTGAGTGAACGGCAAGCGCCCTTCTTGCGTCGCCGGTTTCCGGGGTTGTAGAACCAACTCAAATCGGAACACGCAAGATTGGTACGGCAGAAATTAGACAGGATTGACGGGATTTTCAGGATGAACAGGATTAAGCAATAGGCATAGGCATTTCATTCTTATCTTCATCCTGTCAATCCTGAGAATCCTGTTCATCCTGTCCAATTCTTTTGTGCTTTGATTTAGCTATACCGCAACCACCGCACGACTTCCGGGATCGTAGGCCGCTTGCCATACATCAGTACGCCGACGCGATAGACTTTGGCAGCGAGCATCATCAGGCCGAGAATCGTACCCAAAAGCAACACAATCGAAAGGATGATTTGCCACGCGGGCGGCGTCTGAAAGCTGATGCGCATAAACATCAGAATCGGACTGAAAAAGGGAATCAGCGAAAGAATCGTCGAGGCTGTCGAGTTCGGGTCTTGCATCACCAGTGCCGAAATCATGATCGGCAGCACAATGGTCATCGTCACCGGAATTTGCATCTGCTGGCCGTCTTCTTCGTTCGACACAATCGCGCCGACCATCGCGTAAAGCGTCGCGTAAAGGAAATAACCCAGAATGAAATAGAGTACGAAAAAGCCGATCAACATCGGTTGAATCGTAGGCACGGGGATATTGGCGAATTTCAAAGCAGGCAAAGCCGTCACCGCACTCATTGCCAGACCGGTCAGCGACCAGACGGCAAATTGCGTGAGGCCGACCATGCCGATGCCGATGAGTTTGCCCAGCATCAACTCAAGCGGTGTTACTGAAGACAGCAGGACTTCGATGATGCGCCACTGTTTTTCTTCGATCACGCCGCGCATCACCGTAATGCCG
>JABFSD010000819.1 GCA_013140935.1 Acidobacteriota bacterium | reverse complement strand
GTCCGGGGATGCTCTTCGGCAAGATTTTGCGTTCGCCTTATGCCCACGCCAAAGTCGTCAAGATTGACACGAGCGAAGCCGAAAAAATGCCCGGCTTCAAAGGATTCAAGCTGATTGATATTCCCGGCGGCGAGTTGCAATGGGCAGGGCAAGAGATTCTCGCGTTGGCGGCGGAAACCGAACAGCAAGCCGAAGACGCGCTACGCGCGATCAAGGTGACTTATGAAAAGCTGCCGCATTTCGTGAATGAGTTTGATCGCTCGAAAGCGCCAGCGGCGAACTTGCGCAATCCGGGCGGCGCGGATACCGGCAAGGTAGACGCAGCTATGGCAGGCGCCGATGTCGTCGTTCACGAGGGCTTGTATGGCAACGACGTCATCACGCACTGCTGCCTCGAAGCGCACGGCATGGTGACGGAATGGCGGGACGACAAGAACGTTTTCTTCCAGCCTTCGACGCAAGCCGTCTCAGGCATCGGCGGCGATCTGGCGCGCGCGCTCGAAATTCCGGCGAGCAACGTACACCTGCACATGGATCACGTCGGCGGCGGATTCGGCAGCAAGTTTCCCGTCGAATTGTGGAGCATCGAATTCACCAAGCTCTCGAAACAAATCGGCGGCAAGCCGATCAAATACTTTTTGGATCGTGACCACGAACTCGCCGTCGCCGGCACGCGGCCTTCGACTTATGCGAAGGTCAAAGTCGCCGCGAAAAAAGACGGGACACTCGTCGCGTGGGATTCAGACGCCTGGGGCAGCGGCGGCATAGGCAACGTAGGTTCGCCGCCTTTCCCTTATGTGTGGAAGCTGCCCGAACAGCGCACCAAGTTTCAAGCCGTCGCTACCAACGTAGGCCCGCAACGCGCGTGGCGTGCGCCGAATCATCCGCAAGCCGCGCTTATCACGATGGGCGCGTTGGAAGATTTAGCGGCGAAGCTGCAAATGGATCCGCTCGATTTCTTTCTGAAGAACATCGAGATGACCGGCGTGCGCGCCAATGTTTACAAAGAAGAATTGATGAAAGCCGCCGAGCTGATCGGTTGGAAAGCCAACTGGCGGCAGCGCGGCACGGGCGGCGTGGGCAGTAGCAAAACCGTCAAACGCGGTTTCGGGTTGTCGCTGCACACCTGGGGCGGACAGCCGCATCCCAGCGATTGCGACGTCATCATCAATCCTGACGGTTCGGTCGAAGTTCGCATTGGTACGCAAGACCTGGGCGTAGGCACACGCACGGCGCTGAACATCGTCGCGGCGGAATCGTTGGGCTTACCGCTTAATGCGATCAAAGTGACCATCGGCGACAACAAGCTGCCGCCGTCGGGAGCGTCGGGCGGTTCGACGACGATTGGCGGCATCAGCTCTTCGACGCGGCGCGGTTCGATTGATGCGTTGAATCTCTTGTTTGAAAAAGTCGCGGGCGATTTGGGCACGACAGCGGACAAGCTCGAAGCCGTTGGCAGCAAGATTCAAGTCATCGGCGATGCGACGAAATCAATGCCGTGGAAACAGGCGTGTACGAAACTCGGCGTTACGCCGATCACGGCGCGCGGCAAGAATCCGGGCAAGGAAACGCTCGCCACCGCTGGCGTAGGCGGCGTGCAGATGGCCGACGTTTCCGTAGACATCGAGACCGGCATCGTCAAGATGAACAAGTTCGTCGCTGTGCAGGATTGCGGCCTTATCATTGATCTAAAAACCGCCGAGTCACAGGTTTTCGGCGCGATGATTATGGGCGTGACCTATGCGCTCTATGAAGAAAAAATCATGGACGACGCGACCGGCAAGATGCTCAACGGCAACATGGAGTTTTATAAACTCGCAGGCTTGCGCGACATCGGTGAGTTTCAGGTTCACATGATGACGGGCAAGGGTTATGACGAACGCGGTGTCATAGGACTCGGTGAACCGCCGACCAATTCACCGGGCGCAGCGATCTCGAATGCCGTGGCGAATGCCATCGGCGTACGTGTGCCGACGATTCCGCTCACGCCCGCGCGCGTGTTGGAAGCGTTGGCGAAAGGAGGCAAGTCGTAATGCATAACTTTGAATATGCCAGTCCGACCACGAAAGAAGCCGCCGTCAAATTGCTCGGCTCGTCATGGGGCGAAACCGAAGCGTTGGCGGGCGGTACTGATTTGCTCGCGTTGTTGAAAGATTACGTCGTGACGCCCAAGCGCGTCGTCAATCTCAAAGGCATCAAGGAACTCGGTGGAGTTACTTATACGGCGGCGAAAGGCTTGCGTCTCGGCGCACTCGTGACCTTTGAAGAGATGCTCGACAACGCGGCGTTGAAGGCGAATTACGCCGCGCTGTGGCATGCCGTCGCCGGTGTGACGAGTCCGCAGATTCGCAATATGGGTACGGTAGGCGGCGATCTTTGTCAGCGTCCGCGTTGCTGGTATTACCGCGCGGGTTACGGCCTGTTGCCCAAAGGCGAAGACGGCAAGCCGCTCGTCGCCGATGGTGACAATCGTTATCACGCGGTGATGGGCAACAACGGCGCAGCGAAATTCGTCAATCCGTCATCGCTCGCGCCCGCGCTGATTGCGCTCAAGGCTAAGGTGAAAGTCTTCGGCCCATCAGGTGCGCGCGAAATTGACGCGGAGAAGTTTTTCGTCACGCCGTCGTCGAACGAGCAACGCGAATACGCTTTGGCGGCGAACGAAATCGTGACTGACATCACGGTTCCCGCTGCCGCAGGCGTGAAAAGTGCGACCTATGAGGTCCGTCAAAAAGAGGCTTTGGATTGGCCGCTCGCTGCGGCTGCCGTCGCGCTCACGATGGACGGCAAAACGGTCAAAGCCGCCCGCATCGCGTTGGGTCACGTAGCGCCGACTCCGGTCTTAGCTGAATCCGCCGCCGCCTCGCTCGTCGGTAAAACGATCAGCGAAGACTCGGCTGCCGCAGCAGGTAAGTTGGCGACGGCGAACGCTACGCCGTTGTCGCGCAACGCATATAAAGTTCAACTCGCCAGCATCGCCGTCAAACGTGCGATTCTGCAAGCGGCGGGATAGCTCACCAAGCTGTAGCACGGCTTAGTAACCCGCGCTACAGCTTGGCCGAAGGAGATCAAGATGGCAGAACTCGATAACCTGAATCCGAATCGTCCCAATCTTTGCTCGTCGCTGCGCTGGAAAGGCATGTTCTATCCCAGCGAAAAAGACGCGACCGTTCAACCGTCGAACAGCGGCTATTTTTGGTGTCTGCATTCGCAAACCTGTTTAGGCCCCGATGGCGGATTGGCCGAACCGGGCGAGTGCGACAAGTCTGAACGCAAGTGCCACCAAGGCGACTTGCCGCTGGCATGAGGTACAACAACCTTTCCAGGTTGTTGTAGACTTCGCGTCGTTTGCATTCGTAATACCGCGCAACCTGGAAAGGTTACGCTACCGTTCGCAGCAGTAAGGAGAAACCAAGATGAAGAAGTTTATGTTCTTGTTCGCAATGTTTGTGCTGTGCGTTTCGTCGGTGTTCGCCCAACAGATCACGGGCGACTATGTCGAATCGCGCAATATGGATGTTTATTCCGGCCAATGTTACGCCAATTCGGAAATCGGGTTGGTAGGCGATCAGGCCATCGTCGGCTGGCGCATCGCCAAAGGTTCATGGAACGGCGTCGCGCTCGACGGGCTGCATATCGTAGGCATCACGAAAGGCGCTGATACGTTGGGCACGCCGGAATATACCAACGCTTATCCCGCGAAGTCGGTGTTGATCGTGGATGAAAAGGCGACGCCCGCACAGCGCGAAGCGCTCGTCGCTTTCGCGCAAACGATGGGCGGCGAAATGTTCGACCACATCGTACGCACCGAGACGGCGCCGATCTCGCTCACGATGGAATATCACGGCGAACATCCGACGGCGGCTACGTTGAACGCGGGCAAGCTCGCGGCGATCAAAACGCGCCCGATCACTGTGAAAGATAAAATCTGCGGCCACGAAGAAGTGCTTTTCAAACCGCTGACGCCGACGGCGCACGTCATGCCCGCCGTCGCTGAGGTTGACCAGTTCGCCGGACTCGGACTCGGCGTCACCTGGTCGGTCAACAGCAAGCGCAGCGCGTTTATCGGCAATTTCGCTCGTTAGTGAAATGACGCGAAGCGTATCCGCAGCCCTCCCGCTGGGTCGGCTACGGATCCGCTTCGCGTTTTTGTTTTTAGCTGGAGAAGTCGAACAAATGATTCGTAAGATTGTATTGACAGTAGTTTTTCAGCTCGCAATGTCTGCTATGACAGCGATGCAGACATTCGCTGCTGATTTCAAAATTGACCCCTTGCCTGTCTGCACTGATACGAAAATCTCAGACGCCATCAAGGCTTCGCTTAACGATAAAGGCATGCGGCTCATCAGCAAGGAAGGCAAAACGATTGCCGACCTGTGGTTGAAAAAAGAAGTCACGCCGAATGCCTCCCCTTCAGACGGCGAACCGTTCGCGCAAATCAAAGAGGGGGCCTTCATCGGCGTGATTACCTTTCCCGAAAAGACGAACGATTACCGCGATCAGGCGGTGAAGGCGGGAACCTATACGTTGCGTTACGGCGTCAGCGCGCAGGACGGCGCGCACTTGGGCGTATCGCCGACCAAACATTTTTTCCTGCTCACGCTGCCGACGGAAGACAAAGACCCGAAAGACCTGACGCCGGCTGAAACCCTCAAACTGAGTCGCACGGCGAGCGGTACGGGACACCCTGCGCCGATGGCGTTGAATGTGGCGACCACCGCTGACAAGTCCATGCCCCAACTCGTCGCGGGCGAACACGAACACGTCACGCTTGATTTCAAACTGAAACTCAAATCCGGCGAAATTGCTGTCGGCTTTATTGTCGTAGGCAAGACGGCTGAATAAATGGTGCGCCAGCATCCCGCCAGCATCCCGCTGGCAGTCAGATAGCCCGCGTCTCGCTGGCTATCTGACCAAACCGATTTCCCCGCAAGAACTGGCGAGCAAGATGCTCGCGATCCGACTGCCCGCGAGACGCTGGCGCACCAACCCTATGATGAAAACTTACTGCTGGTTGAAAAGCACCTGAACCACCTGTCGCAACGCGCGGAGTTTCCTGCGCGAACAAGTCGGGGAAGAAAATCTCGTCGAACGCGATTACGCCAAAAAGCCGCTCACCGTTGAAGAACTCGAAACCATTTTCAGCGATGACGAGATCGCGCCGTTTTTGAATACGCGACACGCCATATACAAAGAGCGCGGCTTGGCTGAGAGCCTGCCACCGCGCTCAGAACTCTTTGCACTCATTGCCGCAGAACCCAACCTGTTGCGCCGTCCTATCGTTCGCCGAGGCAAAAAACTGGTGATCGGATTCAATAAGACGGCGTTGCAAAACTTATAGACCATACCGCCTGCTTCACTTGGCAGGCTGCGCGGCGTTTTCGGATTTCGCGGGCGCAGCCGCTTCCGCCTTGTGCGGCGTAGCTTGGTAATGCTCACGAATCAAGTCTCTGCCGAAATCGCCATTGAAATCGCGCCAGGCACTGTGAATGTGATTGCCGTTGTTTTGCGTGTTGTCGTACTCGATTAAAAACGTAGCCCCCTGCACGCGGTAATAATGCAAGTCGCCTTTGTTGACGCCGCCCGCCCACGCGAAGGTGACGTTGTTCCATCCGGCTTTGTTCAAACGTTCGCGGCGCAACTTGGCTTGTTCGTCAGAAGTGCGATTCAGATATTCATCCACAATAGCGACGAGCATGGCCTGTTGCGGTTTGGTCAGCGCGCTGTAAGCAATGCCCGCCGGAGCCAGCACTTTGGCGTCTTTGACTTCGGGCATATTCAAAATGTCGCCCGGCGCTTTGGCGTCATAAATCGCCGTGGCACGTTGCTTTTCATCGAGTGCCGTAATCAACGCGCGGCCTTTGTCTTCTTCGTTCGCCAGCGCGCGAAAACCTTTGCGGTCGCCTTGTCTGACTTCAGCCGGATTGGAGCCGAACATTAGCGGTACGCTGGCGATCAATTCGCCTTTGACGACGGTGAAGTTGAGCGACATGTGATGGCCTTCCCAACGCCAACCCCAGCGGTCTTTCGCGCCCGGCGTACCGAACACTGTCACGTAATACAACGTCTCATCGCGCGGGAAACGGCGGTCGGGGCCTTCCATCACGCGCAGGACGGGTTCGAGACTGAGAATGTCGTTCACCTTTTTGTAGCCATAGGCGCTCACGCCGGTTTGTAACAGCGCGTGCGCGAGTTGGCGTTGCGCTTCGGTCATCTGTTTGAGCGGCAAGCCCTGCCGGTCGCGCGGAATGAAATGCCAGTCTTCGCGGTTGGTGTCGTCAAAGCCTTTGGTGGCTTTGGCTTTCTGTTCGGCATTAAGCGCAGCAATGAATTTATTCGCCGCCTCGGCCATTGCGGCATGCGCGCGGACTTTGGCGTAAGACTGCCAACCGAAATAAGCAACGAAGGCGAAAACGCCACACCATACGCTGATGAGCGCAAACTTTTGCAAGACAGGGCGATTCATAGAAGCTCCAGTTTAGTTGATGATTTGAACGGAAGTGGTGAACGCGCGCAATGTATGCCGAGCCATAAGCTGAGTCAATTCTGGCTGAAATGCACAATGGCTTCACAGCGGTTGCCCGCCGTGAAGCCATCTCTAAACTAGCCTTCCTTTTGCGTTTAATCGTTATTGTTGTCCTTGCCCGTCGGCGGCGTTATTCCCGCCATTCATAGTGGATTCAAATATGATGACGCGGCGATCTCCGGCAAAGGTCAGTCCGGTAATCACTCTGCCTTTGGGCGTTTGATCGGCGGAAAACGAATTGTATTCCGCTTTGCGTTCGCCCAACGTCACGTTGGCTTTGGCGGTTGCGACAACTTCGCCATCATCGTCAGTGACAATGACCTGACTATTCATCGCATTGAGTTTGACGCGATATGTCCCTCGTTTGAGGAGTTGATCGTTGAGCATCGTGTCTTCCATCAGAACAATCGTTTTCTGCTTGTTCTTGCTCATCAGTTTTTGATCTTTCGCCGTCGCCGTGGTTGTCATTAGCAACCCGCAAACAAACAATGCCAGCGCCATCAAATTCAATCCCATGCGTTTCATAAATCGTCTTCCTCCTTCAGGAAATTATGGTAATTCAAAGTTTCAATTACTCTCTGTACGCTGCACTCACCGTGTCAGCACGTTGAGCATAATAGCAACGGTTGTGCCACGACCTCGAACTCCATTTCTCAAGCACTTAGCCGCTTCGCACGACAAAACAGCGCGGCAGTTTGGAACCCCACTGAGGCAATTTATATCAGCCCCTCATACCGTTGGACGAAATCTCCTTTATTGATAGGCATTCCAGCGCGTTTGCCGCGCGGCATACCGTTTGCCAAAGGAATTGTGAGTCTCGCAGGAGACGTTGAAGGCGGGGGGTTGTAAGCGTTACTTGGGTTACGCTGCGCTCCCGCCTTAGCTCAAACAAAAAAGGAGAGAGAAATGAACCCCAAAGGCTTCGTCAATCACTGGTCACAGCCTGAAGAAAACGAACCGAAACAAATGGCAAGCATTCTCGGTGTGACCGATGAATCCATCTTGCGAGAATTGCAAACACTCGGTTTCACCAGCCGTACGGCGCGTCTGCTCTGGCTGTTGCCTGGCTTGCAGGTCGCGTGGGCAGATGGATATGTCAGTTTGCGGGAAGGCGAAATGTTGCTGCGGGCCGCTTGTGCGCGCGCGGCACTATCTGACTTGAGCGCCAAAGCGATGATGCAACGATGGCTTGAACAACATCCGTCAGAGACGTTTTTCGATCAGGCATTGCATTCGATTCGCGGGATTTTGCATACGATCAATGCCAGGGATCGTGCATTGCTCAAAGAAGATTTGTTGGCGCATTGCCACGAAATCGCCGCCGCATCGCGCCATCTGAACGGAATGCATCGCCGCGCCATGGTTTCAGAAAACGCGGTGATCAATCAGATTGCAGCAACGCTTTAATCGTCACTAAAAACCAAATCACCATGACCCCTTTTCAAAAACTCAAACTATGGATGTTGGCTGGTTTTATGTTGCTCAGCGCTTCTAGAACTTTGGCGCAATCACTGCGCGAAGTTTTCAAGCGCGTGAACCCAAGCGTCGTCGTGGTGCATACGCACGAGGACACGATCACTAAAGCGGCTCTGTCGAATACGGCACCGAATGCAGTTGCCGAAGCGCCGTTTCGTCAGGGCGTAGGTTCCGGCGTACTCATTGCGGCTGATGGAAAAGTGCTGACGGCGGCCCACGTCATCAACACTGCCGATCACATTGAAGTCGAATTTCTCAACGGCGAACGCATCGCAGCCACGGTGATTTCGGCAGCGCCCGCCGCTGATTTTGCGCTGCTGCAACTCGCACGCATTCCCGATGCTGCCGTCGTAGCGCGACTCGGCGATTCGAACTTGCTGGAGCCGGGCGACCAAATCTTTGCGGTCGGAGCGCCTTATGGCGCAGGGCATTCGCTCGCATCAGGCTGGATCAGCGCGCGTCGCGCCGCCGAAAACATCACCGAAAATCTCGCACCGCTCGAAACGTGGCAAGTGGATGTGGCGCTATTTCAGGGCAATTCCGGCGGGCCGCTATTCAACTTATCGGGCGAGGTCATAGGCATCGTTACCCACTTGCTGGTCAAAGAGAATCAATCCACCGGCCCCGGTTTTGCGGTTACGTCAAACACCGTGCGCAAGTTGATGCTCGAAGAAAAACAGCTTTGGCTCGGTTTTGAAGCGTGGCTGATCGAAGACACGCTGGCCGAGGCTTTTAATTTGCCGCAACGCGCGGGCTTGATGGTGCAATCGGTCGTCACCAATTCACTGGGTCAACGCATGGGCTTGCGCGAAGCCAAAATCCCTATCGTGATTGAAGGGCAGTCGTTGTTGATCGGCGGCGATGTATTGCTGGAAATCAGCGGCGTGCCGGTGCGTCCCGCTTATGCGAGCGTGCGCGAGATACAACAGCGGATGCAAGCGCTGCGCAGCGGCGACGCGCTCAACGCGAAAGTCTGGCGCGGCGGACAAGTGCTGGAACTGGCGACTACTATCCCGTGAAGGTTTTATCTGAGGATTTATCTGGGGAAATAACACAATGAAAAATTGGCTACATTACCTTGTGATGAGCGGCTTATTGGCGCTGGTCAACGGCCTGCTGGTGTTAACCGCGAGTGCGGAACGTTACGCTGCACAGCAAGCCCATCAGTAAAATTTTGGTGCGCTCAGGCAAGGCGATGAAAACGAATCTATCGCTCAATCGCATTTATGACGCACCAAGCTCTATCCGAAAGTCATACGCTCGTTCTTTTCAGTGACCAGTCATCAGACGAAAGACGTTGGCTGGTGAGCGCCCTTGCGCACGAACATTACTGCATATTCGTCGTCGCCTCAGTGGCGGAATTAGACGCGCTCGAACAGCGGAACGCAGATTTCGTTATTTTTGACGTTACGCCTGAACGCTTATTGCCTGCGCTGCAAGCCTTGCGTGCGCGGGCGCGTTGGCGGGAAACCCCGGCGCTCGTGCGCGCCGAGCGGCTGGCTGATTTAACCGAACTCGCGGGCATATGCCCCAGTTATCGCGCATTGATTTGTCATCACGTTGATTTGCTGACCTTGCTGAATCATCACGCGCAACACACTGCCGCGCCTGATAAGCCTCATCACCTGCTTTGACAGGCAAGCTCAGGCTTTCAACCAATTCACCGCGCGCGCAATTGTGAAAGCATTGGCTGCCAGCGCCGCCTGCGCGCTTTCGGCAGAGACGCCCGCTTGGTGCATCACCAGCGCGACTGGCAAGTTCCACTGCGCGGCTTCCAACACCGCCTGCGCTTGCGCTTCATCCAGGCTGCATTCGTTCATCAACAAGCCCGTCGCGCGTTGCCGCAACTTGATGTTGCTGGTTTTGAGATTCGTCATGCGATTGCCGGTGACGTAACCCAACCGCACCATCGTCATCGTCGAAAGCATGTTGCACACCAGCTTTTGCGCCGTACCCGATTTCAACCGCGTCGAACCCGCGATGACTTCAGGGCCGACGATGGCTTCAAGAGGAATATCTACCGCAGCAGCGAGCGCCGTGTTTTCGTTGCAGGTAATGCACGCCGTCAATGCGCCAATACCTCGCGCGTATTCAACCGCACCAATCGTATAAGGCGTGCGTCCGCTGGCGGCGATGCCTACGACGACATCGTTGGCGGTGAGCTTGCGCGCCTGCAAGTCCGTAGCGCCCGCCGCCTTGTCATCTTCAGAAGCCTCGACCGCTTTGTAACAAGCCTCATAGCCGCCCGCGATCAAACCTTGTACGAGTTCTGGCGATACGCCGAACGTAGGCGGACATTCCGCTGCGTCCAATACACCGAGCCTGCCGCTTGTACCTGTGCCGACATAGATCAATCGTCCACCGCGTTGCAATCGTTCGACGATGCCTTCTACAGCTTGCGCGATGACGGGCAGCGCGCGTTCGACCGCTTCGGCGACCTTGCGGTCTTCGGCGTTCATCACGCGCAGGGCTTCGAGCGTAGGCAGTTGGTCAATGTTGGTGGTGTGGGGATTGAGTTGTTCAGTAGTCATAACGTTTGTTGTGCAAGTTTCACCGCGCCGACCATCGGCGAATATAACGGCGCACCTAATTCCGCTTGCGGCGCGACACGCTGAATCTCTGCGCGCAGCGGTGCAATCATCAATTCACCTGCTTCGAATACGCCGCCGACATAAGCGACGGGAAAGCGCGTGTGATTCAGATCAAGTTGCGTAATGACGGCGCAAGCGGCGCGCGCCAGTTCGAGCGAAGCCGCTTGCAGGATCTGCGTCGCTACCCAATCGCCCGCTTGCGCGCATTGCACGGCGACACGCGAGAGTTGCGAAATTTTTTGTTGAATGAGTTGGCGCTCTTCGGGCGAAGCGTCATAAATCACGGGCGGCAATTCGGGCGCAGCCGTGACGCCGAACTGCCGCAACACCTCCGCCGTCATTGACGTAGGCGCACCGCGTTGATCGAAAGCCATCACGACGGCTTCGAGCGCGCGGCGTCCGATGTATGAGCCGCTGCCTTCGTCGCCCATCACCGGCCCCCAGCCGCCGGCGCGCGCGAACTTCCCTGCCCTGTTGATGCCGCACGAGATCGAACCCGTGCCCGCGATGATGACCACGCCGGGTTGCAAGTCGGTCGCTCCGGCCAATGCGATGCGCGCATCAGTTTCGAGGCGAAGGGCGACGTGCGGAAATACGTTTTGCAAAGCGGCCAGCATGGCGGCGTGATGTTTGGCGTTGCCTACGCCGGCGAGGCCGAAGCAGGCGGAGGTAATTCGTTCGGCGTTGATGTTCAGCTTGTCGCAGGCTTCGTTCACTGCGCGTTGAATGTTATTGATTGCGGCGGGCAAGCCTACGCGGACGAGGTTGGCGGCTTCGGCGTGGCCTTCGGCAAGCACATTGCCTTGCGCGTCAGCCGCCGCATCAGTTAATGCTGCGCGCGTGTGTGTGCCGCCGCCGTCTACGCCCAGCCGAAAACTATTTGAAGAAGAAGATGAAGTCATCATGCGGAAACCATACGTTACAGATGCTTTACAAGGGGTTGGGCGCATTTTACACTGCGGCTCCTTTTACGCGGAAAGACGACCCCCTCGCTTCAATCGTACTGACCGTCATCACTATTACCAACTGATGCAATTTGCTGTTTGCCGGAGGTGCTTTTATGCCGACTCGTCATCAGAAATCGTTCGCGTTCGTCGTGGCGTTCGCCTTATGCCTTTCATCGTTGTTGTCATCTGTGACGCCGTTGTGGGCGCAAAGCCAGCAACGAATGCGCCGTCCCAATACGCCGCCGAAAGTCATTTACGATTCCGGCGCAGATCAAAACGACGCGCCCGCTTTCGGCGGCATCGTTGAACGCACGAATTACGCGAGTTCTTCGAACACCTTAGCGGAAGGCACGGTCATCATCACGCAAATGATGACGAAGCTCTCATCCAAAACCGCCCAAGCCGGCGACCGTTTGCGCGCCAAAGTCATCGTGCCGGTCACTGATCGCAACAACAACGTATTGATTCCCGCCGGTAGCCTCATCGAAGGCCAAGTGCAAGACGTAGCCCGCGCTCGCTCGCGGCGGCGTTCGGGGATGATCGAGATTTCGTTCGACCGCTTGCGCATCGGCGAAGACGCTTATGCGTTGCAGGCCACGGTGGCTCCGGC
>JABFSD010000569.1 GCA_013140935.1 Acidobacteriota bacterium | reverse complement strand
ATAAATGCAGCGACCGTTTTTCACTGCGCCGGGATAAGCGGGCTTCCCGGCCGAAGGCGTTTGGCGATGCGAGAAATAATGATCGGCGGTGCGATTGAAATAAGAAGGATAAACATCGGCCAACACTTCGCTGCCCGCGACCGGTTCGACCTCGTGGCCGCGCAGGTAAATCACGAGTTCGCCTGTCGGCAGGCCTTGTGCCAACGCGGGACGCGCTTTGATGTAATCGGGACTGAAGGGCGCTTCGGCTTTGAATTTGACCCCAAGCGCCGGCAACGCAAAAGCATCTTTCGTCGGATTCATCCCCGCACGATGCGAAGCGATCAACGCGCCACCCTTGCTGACATATTCGCTGAGTTTCTTTTCGAGTTCGGCATTGACGGTGATTTCATCCGGCAGAATTAACACCTTGTAACGCGACAAGTCTGCTTCTGTGTCAATGATGTCGCACTGATGGCCTGACTCTTGCAGCATGCGCAAAGCTCCGGCGGTAGGCGGCGGCACGCGTCCGCCGATGAATTCTTCCGCCGTGAAAAGGCCGATGTCTACCAACGGCTTCGCCCCCGCGCACCACGGCTCTTTCTTTTCGACTTCACGGTAAACCGAACCGATCAGTTCATAAGTCGCCGCGTCGAGCTTGCCGGTCGGATGCAATTGATCGCCGATGGAGCATTTCGCGTTGTTGGCGAGCATGTTGAAACATTCGAATTGCAACGCGGCGGGATTTTTCAACGAATGAAAGTCGCCCCACGACGTATGAAACTTGCCCGTCATGCCTAAACAATCCAGACCCAACGTGCGTCCGTAACGTTGCGCAATCGGAAAGTGTAAATAGCCCCAACCGCCGCTCGGCAACGACTCAAATTCCCAATGCGAAAACGTATTCGTCACCGGACGTATATCCGGCCCGATGTGCCCGCCGTTATAAAAGATCGAAGCCTTGTTATCCTCGCTTTTATTGAAGCTGCGCACGAAAGCCGACATCTCGCGCATCCATTCATACATCACGTCGAAGCCGTATTTCTGGCGGTGCTTCGCGTTCGCCGGATCGAGTCCCTGTTGCACCATCGCGCGACGGCAACGCGGACAGGAGCATTCATTGGGCTTGATGATGTCGAAGAACAATCCGTCTACCGGCACGCTGTCGAAGATGTCTTTGACGTGGGCTTTGAGAAAATCACGATAGGGTGAATTCAAACATTGCAGCCGATAAAAGCCCGGTTCGTTGGGCGGTGTGCCTTGCAACATGCCGTTGTCCAACACCTGCCGCCAGCCGGGTTCGGCGTCGGCGGTGAATTGATCCCACCCTACAGTCGTGTAAATCGGTACGCGAATTTTGCGCTTGTGACAGGCTTCGATTTGCTCTTTCAGCAAGTTACGTTGGAGTCCGGGATGGCGGCGTTCGGGATGCGCCTTCGTGTCGTAATAAAGATAGCCGTGATGGCAACGCGCAAAGCACGTGACCGAATTCACACGGGCTTGATCTAAGGTCGCGGCAAATTGTTCGGGATCGAATTGCGCGCCGACGTCAGCGAGGTGCTGGCTCGTGTGAAAGTCCAGATGGACTTGGCGAAAGCGCAGATCAAACTTGTCTTGTGAGGTAAACGGCTCGGCGAACGTGAAGCCTGAGGCAGTGAATAATCCGGCAGTGGAAAGCGCGCTGGTCATAAGAAAGGCGCGGCGCGGTTGAACGGGATGCGACACGGCGATGGTCTCCTGTTGAATGAGTTGAAATGAAACGGTGAAGACAAATTACGTTTCACGGTGCGGATGGTCAAGATTCAACTTGCCGAAGTAACTTTACGCAAAAAAGCGGTGGCGCAGATTGAGAACCTGCGCCACCGCTTTTGTTTGTGCGAGTGCGGTTTGGTTTAGTGTTTCAGGCCGATGATGTTGAGGAACGAAACCAGCGCATAACAAGCCACGACGGCAGCCAAGCCGAGGACGGCCCAATTCGCGCCGTCGCTAAAAATCAACTGACACATGCCTTTGCCGAATCCCGTCACCATTTGTCCCTGATCGGTGACCAGAAAACGCTGTGAGGCTTGAAAGGCGGCGGCCCCGAAATGTTGGGGCGGCGGCGCGGCGGCTACGTGCTGCGCTTTCAATTCGGCCAGCAACACCTGGGCTGACACCGTACGTTGCGACGGATCTTTTTCGAGCAGCTTGTCAATCAGGGCGCACAAGCCGATGGGCGCGTCGAGAGCGAGTTCCGTCATCGTTTCGGGTTTCTGCCAAACGATGGCCGCGCAAACTTTCAGCGGCGTCTCGCCCGTGAAAGGCGCAAAGCTCGTTACCAACTCATAAAGAATCGTACCCAGGCTGAATAAATCGGATTGCGCCGTGTGCGCCAAGCCGTTCACCTGTTCCGGCGCAAGGTGACGCACGCGGCTGGGACGTTTTTCACGCGGCACGAGGGCCTCTCGTTCGCTGCGTTCCCAAAGCTGTTTGTATTTCGTCAGGTTGAAATCCAGCACCTTGACCTTGCCGTCAGCGGTCAACATCACGTCGCTCATCTTGAGGTCGGTATGCAGAAAGCCGCCTTCGTGCGCGGCTTGGAAAACGGCAGCGAGTTGTTCGGCAATTTTTTCAACGTCGAGCGGCGATTTCGCCATCAGCAATTCATCGAGCGAATGCCCGATGACGTATTCGGAAGCGACGAATAACTTCCCTTTTTCCGTCACGCCGACTTCGTAAGTTTCACAGATGTTGCGATGATGAGGCCGAGGCTGGCTGTTCATTTGTTGCGCCAGAGCTTCGAGTTGTTCCGCGTTGCAGTGGGGCGGAGCCGGCAGGATTTTCAAGGCTACGGGGCGTTTCGTCGTGCGTTCTTTCGCCAGGTAAACTTCCCCCATTCCGCTCGCCGCAATCCGCGATTCGATCACGTAATTGCGCATCACCGTTCCCGTCGTCAACCAAACTCTCGTCGCGCCCTGATCTTTCGTTTGACCTTTCGTTTCGCTCATCACCTGCTCCTTTTTCCGTGGGTCATTAACCTGACTACGAAAAAAGTTTATTTCATAAACCTGAGCGGAACATCGTGCGATACGACCAGCATTTGCTTTAATTTCAGCCTTTTGGCGCGACTCTGGCACTGAATGACCAACACGGCAAAGCCCAATGCGCCCTCACTCGCTGCGGCCCACCACACGAACGCCACTGCCTTTGGTTTTGGTCAGCGTATCGCCCAAGTCAGCCCGCATCGCTTGCGCCAGTTTGCTGAGGCGTTCGACTACGTCGGGATGCTGCGCGGCGACGTTGTTGCGTTCGCCGATGTCTTTGCTCAAATCGAAGAGCGACAACTCAAGCGAAGCCACGCTGTAACCGTGTCGCGTGGCGATGCCCTCGATGCCCGACATCGTGATGCTCGCGGGTTTGAGGTTAGCGTAATTCGACGGCTTGCCGTCGCGTCCCGGTTCGCCCGCGACGGTCAGGTATTGGTGCGGAAAGTGCAGCTTCCAGTTGCCGCTGCGCACCGCTTGCAACTCTTCGCCGTTGTAAAAGAACAGTGCTTCGTGCGGCGCGCGCGAGTTTGGCTTACCCAGCAACAACGACTGAAAACTCACGCCGTCAATTTTGCGCTCCGGCAGCTTCGCCCCGGTGAGTTCGGCCAACGTAGGCAGCAAATCAATCGTCATCACCGGCTGATCGTTTGTGCGTCCCGCCGGAATGCGTCCCGTCCAACGCGCGATAAAAGGCACACGCTGTCCGCCATCGAACGAAGTCAGCTTGCCTTCGCGCAACGGCCCCGCCGAACCGGCATGCGAGCCGTAAGAAAGAAACGGCCCGTTGTCTGACATAAAAATCAG
>JABFSD010000921.1 GCA_013140935.1 Acidobacteriota bacterium | reverse complement strand
CGCAAAAGGTTTCTCGTGAATGAGGAACGCGAGGTTGTGGCGTTTGGCGACGCGGCGTAAAAATTCCATCGTCAACTGGTTGTGATCGGTGGCGACGCTGACGGCTTCAAAAATCGGAGCCATTTCGAATTGCGACGGAGCGACTTCGTTGTGGCGCGTCTTGGCGGGGATGCCGAGCTTGAACAATTCGTGTTCGAGTTCCTGCATAAACGCCAGAATGCGCGCCTTGATCGCGCCGAAATATTGATCTTCGAGCTCCTGTCCTTTGGGCGGTTTCGCGCCGATGAGGGTGCGACCAGTCGCTACCAGATCGGGGCGCAGCGCGTAAAACGCTTCGTCAATCAGGAAGTATTCCTGCTCAGGGCCAAGCGTCGAGAATACGCGCGAGGTATTGTTGCCGAACAGTTTCAATACGCGCTGGGCGTTGACGTTCAGGAATTCGTCAGAGCGCAACAACGGCGTTTTTTTATCAAGCATCTGCCCGTGATACGAAATAAACACCGACGGAATGCAGAGTGTTTTGCCGTTCGCGCCTTCGAGAATGAAGATCGGTGTGCCCGGATCCCACGCCGTATAGCCGCGCGCTTCAAACGTAGCGCGCAAGCCGCCCGACGGGAACGACGAAGCGTCCGGTTCGCTCTGAATCAATTGCGCTCCGTCGAAACGTTCGATGGCGTTGCCGTCGCCATCCAGCGAAAGAAAGGCGTCGTGCTTTTCGGCTGTGATGCCGGTGTTGGGTTGAAACCAGTGCGTATAGTGCGTCGCGCCTTGTTCGATGGCCCACTCTTTGACGGCGTGGGCTACGGCGGGCGCAATGGATTGGTCGAGCTGCTTGCCCGCCTTGATGGTTTGTTGCAACGATTTATAAACCGCTTTGGGCAACTTCTCTGACATCACTTTCGCGTTGAAGGTGTTCGAGCCGAAGATGTCCGATGCTTTTTGTCCATTGCCGATTTCACGGGGCGTGCGCTTGCTGACTTCAGCCACGGCCCACAAACGTCCTTGATTGCCTGATGTACTCATAGGTGTCTTTTTTGTTTCTCCAATGTGTTGAATTGAATTTGATGAATGCGGATTGCTGCACCGACCGCGTGCAAGCTATTCCGCCAAAGCTGTTTGCAACTTGCTTGCCACTCATTCAATAACGAACTAACTGGTTGTTTTACAACGATGAATGCGCGTGAGGCAGTGAAATATGACTTTCTAAAAACGACAACTCTGTTTGGTGAAGCGGCTCGCGCGACAACTTTGTCGGCTGGCGTTTGAGGGGAGTTATGGGAGCGATAAGAGTTATGGGAGTTTGGCTTTTCGTCTGCCCCATAACTCTTATCGCTCCCATAACTCCCCTCAAACTCGCCTTACCCGCGATACCGCTTGCAATCAATCTCGTAGTTCTTGACCTTGTAACCCAAGATGCGTTCGGTCGTATCCAGCATCCGCGCCGCCCGCGCGCGATTGCCTCGCGTAGTTTTCAGCGCGTCCTTAATCATGTCTTTTTCAAACGCGGCGACGGCTTGTTCGAGGCTTACGCGCGTCACCGTACCCGACCCTTCCGCCGTTTGCAGCGTAGGCGGCAGGTGATAGCCGTGAATCACATTGCCGTCGGCCACCAGCGTAGTTCGTTCAATCACGTTTTCGAGTTCGCGCACATTGCCGGGCCAGTGATAGCTCATCAGCATATCAATCGCGGGCGTAGAAATGCGCTTGATGCGTTTGCCGCTTTGCTTGTTGTACTTATCCAGAAAGTGTTCGGCCAATAGCAGAATGTCAGTTCTACGTTCGCGCAGCGGCGGCAGATAGATCGAAAACACGTTCAGGCGATAGTACAAATCCGAACGGAAGCGCCCGTCCTGCACGGCGGTTTCGAGGTCTACGTTGGTCGCGGTAATCATGCGAACGTTGACCTTGACCGTCTCAACACCGCCGACGCGCTCGAATTCGCGCTCCTGCAAAACGCGCAAGAGCTTGACCTGCATTGCGGGCGAGAGGTCGCCGATTTCATCGAGAAACAACGTACCGCCGTCAGCCAACTCAAAGCGTCCGCGCTTGCGGGCCATGGCTCCGGTGAAAGCGCCTTTCTCGTGACCGAAGAGTTCGGCTTCGATCAGGGTTTCGGGCAGCGCGGCGCAATTCACTTTGACGAAAGGCTTGGCGGCGCGCGGGCTGTTGTAATGAATGGCGTGCGCGACGAGTTCTTTGCCGGTGCCCGATTCGCCGCGCACCAGCACGGTCGTGTTGGAATGCGCAACTTGCGCGACCTGTTCATAAACTTCGCGCATCTCTTTGCTCGTACCCACGATGTTGCGAAAGTCGTATTTCTGCTGCAACTCGCGTTTGAGCAAGGTGTTTTCTTCAGTGAGTAGGGCTTTCTCTTGCTGCACCATCTGCCCCAGGCGCAGCGATTGCCCGATCATGCCGACAATGATCGAAAGCAGCTTGACCAGATCGTCGTAGTTGCGATTTTGCTGATAGGGAAAAATCACCGACAGCACGCCGACCGTCTTGCGGCGATCCCGAATCGGTACGCAAACAAAAGACTCTTCCTGCCCTTCCGAACGACGGCTCGTACGATTGAGAAAGAGCGGTTCCTTGCTGACCTGCGGCACGATGACCGGCTTGCCCGTCGAAGCCACGCGGCCCGTGACGCCTTCATCCAGCCGATATTTGCCACGTTTGATTTCGCTGTCGCTCATGCCGTGGGCGTATTTGATCGAGAGCTTGTCGCCTTCGTCCTGCAAGGCGATGGCTCCGCGTTTCAGGCCGAGTTCGCGGTCTAAAATCTCAAGGGTTTTCTCGAAGGCTTCGCCCATATCCAGCGTAGAGCCGAGCGCCTGACTGACTTCGAGCAAGGCCGACAGGCGGCGAATCTGAAGCGTTTGTTCTTCCATAGCGGGTTCCGAATTGATGGATTTTTTTGCGGCGTAACCAAGCCGCCGAGATTCTGCACAAGGCAGGCAGTACATTTTTGTTTGACTGCGGGGCGAAAGGTAACATTTTTGTCCTTATGCGCCAAGCCGGAAAAATCTGACGCGCCCGAACCTCACTGCGGGCCAGTTCGGGATGGACAAAGCCCGCTGACCTTCCGTAAGATGCGGCTCGTTTCAAGTATCCCCTTCTATCCCCTAACCGTAACCCCACTCAGTTAAACGCCTCATCACTACTACGACGTATCGGCGTTTGCCCACATCACTTATTTTTTCTGTGCCTTTGAAGGAGGTTCACATGTTTCGTAAAGCATTTTCCCTGGTGCTGTTCAGCGCCATTATTTTGTCAGGCGTCTCAGCCGCATTCGCCGACCAGATCACGTTGAAAAACGGCGACCGCGTCTCGGGCGACATCGTCAAATCGGACGGCAAAAAGCTCACGGTCAAGACCGAGTTTATGGGTACGGTTGAGATTTCGTGGGATCAAGTAGACAAGCTCACCAGCGACAAACCGGTTTATCTAACGCTCAACGACAGCCAAACCGTCGTCGGATTGGTCAGCACCGAAGAAGGCGGCTTTGAAGTCGCCACCAAAGAAACCGGCAAGGTCAAAGTCGCTAAGGCTTCGATTGCTTCGGTGCGCAACGAAGCTGAATACAACTCGTGGAAGGCCGAAATCGAACGGCTGAAAAACCCCGGCCTCACCGACTTGTGGGCGGGCGCGTTGGACTTGGGCTTTGCAATGCCGCGCGGCAACGCTTAGACCAACACGTTCATCTTGAGCGGCAATGCGGTACGCGCCACCTCGCGCGACAAGATTTCGGCTTATGGCGCGATGATTCGTTCGAGCGGACGCACGGCGCGCAATGCCAAAGACTTCACGCAAA
>JABFSD010000099.1 GCA_013140935.1 Acidobacteriota bacterium | reverse complement strand
CATAACCAAAGCTCCAAAACGTTTTCGCGCGTCCGTTATAAAGTTTCGGAATCATCACCGGCCCCGTCGCCGTCGCGCCCCAACGTTGATGCAACCAACCGGGCACGTTGCGTTCGCGTATCTGTTCGACGTTCGCTCCCGGCACGGCGAATTGCTGTCCGAGAAAACGATTGGTGTGCCACGGAATCGCGCGCAACCGCGAGTCGTTCATATACGCCGTGCCGTGTAAATCTTTCGTGCCCGACTTGACGCTCACGTTGGTCAGCGCCCCGCTCGCGTGGCCGATGCTGGCGTCATACGAAGTCGTTTGAATCTTGAATTCAGCCACCAAATCCTGCGGCGGCGAAAAGCTGGTTGAACGCTCGAACATATTCGGCGCACCGTCGAGCGAGACTTCGCTCGAACCTTGCCGCGTGCCGTTGCCGATCAGGTTGCTGCCCGAACCGTAATCGAAAGCATTGCCTGCGCTGCGTCCGCCTGCTGTTACGACACCCGGCGAAAGGCGCGCGAGATAAAACGAATTGCCGCCCACGACCGGCAATTCCGCTGCGCGCTTGCCATCTATCACCATGCCCGCATTCGCCGAAGTCGTATCGAGCAACGGCGCTTCGGTCGTGATGTTGACCGTGTCGCTGACCGCGCCGATTTCGAGCGAGAAGTCGAGCGCCAGTCGGTCGCCGACCCTCACGTTCACCGCATCACGCGCCGCCGTTTTGAAGCCCGTCATCTCGACTGAAAGTTTGTAAGGCCCTGGTTGCAGGTAGTTAAGCTGAAACGACCCTTCGGCATTGCACACTGAAGAAGTCGTCACATTCGTATCGAGGCTTTTGGCTGTGACCTTCGCACCAGCAACGGCTGCGCCTGAAGCGTCGGTCACGCGGCCCACGATAACGGCGCGTGATTCCTGAGCGTAACCGGTTACGTAAAGGCTTACGGTAAAGAGGCAAACCATCCAAAGGGAGAGAGTTTTCATGTGTTGTATCCTTCCTGATGTAGTTCTGATGTAGTTGCGAAGCTAACGACGCCGATTGCGTGCAGCACGTTCAGGAACCCACTTGGGTTCGACGAGTTCGGCGTTCCATTTATCCCAGGTTGTCGCTAGTTCTTTGAACTTCGCAGATTCTTTGTCCGCCAGATTGTTCTGTTCGCTGATGTCGGCGGCGAGATTATACAGATGCGCGCCTTCAGTGGAAGCCTTCGCGCGAAATTCTCCTTGTGTGGCGTTCGCCCCCGGCGCTTTGACGAGTTTCCAGTCGCCCATGCGAAGGGCAATCTGTTGGCCGAAGCGCCAATACAGCGCCGCGTGCGGAGCGCCTTTCTGTTTGCCGTTGAGATAAGGTAGCAAATCTACGCCGTCGAATTTCCAAACGGCTTTGCTCTCAGCGCCCGCTGCCGCCAGCGCGGTAGGCACGATGTCGAGTTGAATCACCGGCTGTTCATAGACCTTGCCGGCGGGCAGCTTGCCTTTCCATTGTGCGAGGAAGGGGACGCGAATGCCGCCTTCCCACGTTTGCGCCTTGAACCCACGCAACGGCGTATTGCGTGAAGCGTTCGCAGCGGTAGGCCCGCCGTTGTCGCTGATGAAAAAGATCAACGTATTTTCTTCGAGTTTGTTTTTGCGCAATGTCTCAAGCACGCGCCCGATTTGATCGTCCATCGCCGCGTGCATCGCCGCGAACTTTTGCCGCAGCGGGTCTTTGAGATGCGCGAACTTTTCGAGATAAGACGGCTTTGCGTGCATCGGCGTGTGATCAGCGTTGAAGGGCAAATATAAAAACCATGGCTTGCTCTTTTGCCGTTCGATAAACGCGACGGCTTCATCGCCGAACATATCGGTCAGGTAACCGACCTCTTTCACTGCTTCAGTCCCGCGCAATATCTGATTGTTAGTTTGGCCGTTATCAAGGTAGCTGTGCGCTCCGCCGAGAAAACCGAAGAATTCATCAAAGCCGCGCTTCATCGGATGAAACTGCGGCTCGTAACCTAGATGCCACTTGCCTACCATGCCGGTCGCGTAGCCCAAGCCTTTCAAGCGTTGCGGCAACGGCGTCTCATTCAACGACAAGCCGAATTCGGTATTCGCCTGTTCTGCCGGGCCGGGATTGAATTCATGTCCGAAGCGTTGTTGATAGCGTCCCGTCAGCAAGCCCGCACGCGTAGGGCTGCAATACGGCCCCGACACATAACCATTGGTGAAGCGCACGCCGTCTTTCGCCAACGAATCAATGTTCGGCGTCGGCACGTCTTGACAGCCGTTCGCGCCGATGTCGGCGTAACCCAGGTCATCGGCTACGATCAACAGGATGTTCGGTTTCGTTTGACGCTGTGCCGTAGAAGTCGGCGTAAGCAATAACAACGCGAGCAAAAACAGGATGGTGGTTCTCATAGTTTCGGTTCCTTTGATTTGAGTGAATGCCGGATTTTAGTTTACCGCAGCAGGCGCGCGGTTTTCGCAGCGTTGCTTAGAGAAGGTAAGGCGGCAGCGCGTCTCTTTATATTTTTCCCGCCGCCCAGCGAATCGCGTTGCGTACGAGTTGTTGATAGTTCGGATTCAGGTTCGCGTTGCGGTCGTGTCCGAGTTGGATATAAACGACGCGCGACTTTGCGTAAGGCGAAATCCACGCCACCGGCCCGTCGCTCGTCGCATTGTCAGAGCGCAGCAACACTTTCACTTGCGGCGAAATCCATAGGTCTTTGTAAGTTTCATCCCATATGCGAAACGTACCCAAGCCTTTGGTGATCGGATGGTCGAGCGCCACGCTGATGGTTTGCGGCTCGTCGTGGCGGTAACTCGACGCCTTGCCGTTCACCGGTTCAAACAGATAACGCCCACCCACGACTTCTTCATACCACCACGGCCAGTCAACAGAATCGCCAATCCCGTTATGCAACACGACGACGCCTTTGCCGCTCTCGACGAAAGCGCGCAGGTTCTTGCGGCGCGGTTCTTCGAGCGATTTGAGCATGTCGTAAAGCACTACGACATCGTAGCGCTTGCGCATATCGCCTGAGAACGCCAGCGGATGCGGATTGACCAGCGTCTGAATGGCGGGGTCGTCAAAGACCGAATAAAAATCGAGGTCGTGATCGTGTCCGCCCGTGACCAGCAACGCCCGCACCGCATCGGCGCGTTTGGCAGGCGCTTTCCACACTTGGTCTTGCAACGCAGCCGCTTGCGGCCACGCGGCGAACAGGGACAGCAGAATAATGATTTTTTTCATGATGAGAGTATGAAGAAGTTGCGGAACAAGATGGTATCTTGTTCTTGATTGAGTAGAACAAGATGCCATCTTGTTCTACAACGCTGTTGACTCAACTCAACGTCCACGGAGCGCGGTATTGTTTCGTCATCAGCTTCGTCGCCTGCACATCATTCACGATGATTTCTTTTGTGGCGTCCCAACGAATTTTGTGTCCGGTGCGATAAGCGATGTTCGCCAACTGGCAAGCCGTCGTCGCGCGATGGCCTTCGAGCATCGTGCAATTGGGCGCGCGCCGTGAGCGCAAACATTCGATGAAGTTGCGTTGATGCGTACCCCAACCCGCTTCCAATCCGGCTTGGCTCTTGATCGTTTCGGGCTGCTTGCCTTCGCCAATGATTTGAAAGCCGTCACGATTGAGCAGCATCGTACCCAGCGTGCCGAAAAACTGCATGCCGTGATCTGAAGTTGCGCTGCCGCTCGTGAATGCATTCGCGTGGCGCACCGCATAGGTCAAGGTGAAGTTGGGAAAATCGAATACCTGTTCGACCGTGTCGGGTGTATCGCGGTCGTCGGCAAAAATATATTTGCCGACGACCGCGATACACCCGACAC
>JABFSD010000704.1 GCA_013140935.1 Acidobacteriota bacterium | reverse complement strand
CTTCAATTTCGTCACGGCGGGCGCGCCCGCGACGATAGGCGGCGCGCCTTTCACGGCAGGCATGTTGCGCGGCTATTTGAGCAGCAACACTTCAACCAGCAACACCGGTGTCATCACTGACCCGCAACTCGCCAGCAACGGCGCTACGAACAGCGATCAAGACAATTTCGATGACGGCTTGAAACAGGCTACGGGCTTTTATGCGCTCGGCGTATTGAGCGAAAAGCTCGTCATCGCCGCGCCCGAACCCCTTGGCGAAATCACGAAACCATCGGGCACGACGGGCGGAGCTACGCCCGGACATAACAACACCGTTGATGGCACGGCGGGTGGCACTGCGATTGCCGACAACAACAGCAACGTCACGGTGGATTTCGGGTTCTATACGCAATGTCTCGGCAACGTAGTCTTTGAAGACAACGGCGCAGGTGGCGGCACGGCGTTGAACGGTTTGAAAGACGGCAGCGAGCCGGGCTTGAACGGCGTCACGCTCAAACTCTATTCGGCAGACGGCATGACTGAAATCAACGTTGGGCCTGACGGCATTTTGGGTACGCCAGATGACGCGCCGGGCGGCATCGTGACGGCGACTGTGAGCGGCGTTGACGGCACTTATAAATTCGGCGGCTTACCGGCGGGTTCATACAAAGTGCGGGTCACGATTCCGGCGGGCTTGAATAGCACGGCTGACACAGCGGGTACGCCCGCGCCCGACGGCAACGTTGATAACGACGACAACCTCGTTGGCGTAGCTGGCGGCGCGCAACTCAGTCCGGCGATTTCATTGGTCGCGGGCGCTGAACCAACCGTAGACAACGCGACGGCACTGACGACGAATAACACGCTCGACTTTGGCGTAGCGCGTGCTTACTCACTCGGCAATCGTGTTTGGAAAGACCTCGATAACAGCGGCACGTTGAACGGCGCTGAAGTCGGTGTGCAAGGTGTCGTGTTGCGTTTGTTGAAAGGCGATCTCTCACCGGCCACTGATTTGAGTGGCGCGAACGTCGCCAATCAAACGACGGATGCGAGCGGCTATTACCGTTTCGACAATTTGGCGACGGGTGATTACGTCGTCGAAGTGCTGGCGAGCAATTTCACCGGCACGGGCAAACTGGTTGGATGCCTGAGCAGCTCAGTTGACGCGGGCGACCCCGACAGCGTTGCGACTGACAGCGACGACAACGGCACGGGCATTACGCCCAGCGCGACCGATGGCATTCGCAGCCTCGCGGTTACTTTAGGCGAAGGCACGGGCGCGGCAGAACCGACGACTGACAACGACCCGGCGACCAATCCGGCAGCGGGTGAAACCGTCAACGGACAATCGAACCGCACCGTAGATTTCGGCTTCATTCCGACTTACTCACTGGGCAACCGCGTCTGGAAAGACCTCAACAACAGCGGCACGCTGGATGGCGCTGAAGTCGGCGTTGATGGCGTCGTGCTGCGTTTGTTGAAAGCTGGCGTGCAAGCGACTGATGCCAACGGCGTGTTGGTTGCCGATCAAACGACGGCGAGCGGCGGCTATTACCGTTTCGACAATTTGGCGACGGGTGATTACGTGGTTGAAGTGCGCGCGAGCAACTTCATCGGCACGGGCGCGTTGGCCGGTTGCGTATCGAGTGGCGTCAATGCGGGCGATCCTGACACTGACTTAGATGACAGCGACGACAACGGCTTGGGCGTTACGCCGAGCGCGACTGATGGCATTCGCAGCGATGCGATTACGTTGGGGCCAGCGGTCAATAGCGAACCTACCACAGAAGCTGACCGCAGCCCGACTGACCCGACGGAACCGAACGGCATGACCAACCTCACGTTGGACTTTGGCTTTATGCCTACGTTTGCGTTGGGCAATCGCGTTTGGAAAGACCTCGACAACAACGGCGCACTGAACGGCAGCGAAGCCGGAATCACCGGCGTTGTGTTGCGTCTGTTGAATGCGGCTACGTTGGCGCAGGCGACTGACGCGGCGGGCGTGCTGGTCGCCGACCAAACGACGGTGGCGGGCGGCTATTATCGTTTCGACAATTTGTTGGGGGGCGATTACGTAGTCGAAGTGCGCGCGAGCAACTTCAGCGGCACGGGTGTGTTGTTGAGTTGTGTATCAAGCAGTATCAACGCGGGCGACCCCGACACGGACGTTGACGACAGCGACGACAACGGCATCGGCGTAGCTCCCGACGCGGCGAACGGCATTCGCAGCGCGGCGATTACGCTTGGCCCAGCGATTGGCAGCGAACCTACGACCGAAGCAGACCGCAGCGGAACTGACCCCGCCGAACCGAATGGCAACACCAATCTCACATTGGATTTCGGCTTCACCGGTCTTTATTCGCTGGGCAATCGTGTGTGGAAAGATGTTGACGACAGCGGCACGTTGAACAACAGCGAAGCGGGCATCAACGGCGTCGTCGTGAAATTGCTGACAGCGGCGTTGGCTCCAGCCAGCGACATTTACGGCAATCCGGTCGCCAATCAAACCACTGCGGGCGGCGGCTATTATCGTTTCGACAATTTGGCGACGGGTGATTATGTCGTTGAAATCGCGGCGGCGAATTTCACCGGCACGGGCGTGTTAGTCGGATGCAACAGCAGTACGCCGGACGCGGGCGACCCCGACACAGACGTTGATGATTCAGACGACAGCGGCATCGGGCTTTCGCCGGATGCGACGAATGGCATTCGCAGTGCGGCGATTACGTTAGGCGACGGCAACGGCGCGGCTGAACCGACGACTGACAACGACCCGACGACCAATCCACAAGCAGGCGAGTCGGCCAACAACCAATCAAACCGTACGGTTGATTTCGGTTTCCGTCCGGTGATGACCATCGGCAATCTGGTGTGGAAAGACCAGAACAACAACGGCAAATATGAAGTGCCTGAAAGCCTGCTCGAAAACATCACGTTGCGGCTTTACCGCGACAACGGCGACAACACGTTCAATTTGGCGAATGACACGTTGGTGCAAACGATTCAAAGCAACAACCTCGGCTTTTATCAATTCGCCAATCTGTTGCCCGGCAACTATTTCGTGTGGGTAGACCAAGCTGAATTCGCCAACGGCGGCGATTTGTTCGGCTGCTTCAGTTCGACGGGTGGCAACGTCAGCAACTCAGACACAGACAACGAAGACGACGGCGTAGACGTAGTCACGCCGAGCGCGACAGGCGTGGTGAGTCCGATGGTGACGTTGGTCTTCCAAAACGAACCGACGACTGACGGCGACGACAACAACGGCAATCAGACGATTGATTTTGGTTTCTATACGCCGCTCGCGTTGGGCAACCTCGTATGGAAAGACCTCAACAACGACGGCAATTACCAACTTGGCGAACCCTTGCTCGAAAACGTCAAGGTCAATCTTTTCAAAGACGCCAACAACAATCAGGCGTTTGACGCGGCGACGGATACGCCGGTTGACAGCAAGCTGACGAATGCGGCGGGCGAATACGGCTTTACCGGATTGCTGCCCGGCGATTATTTCGTGCAGGTAGATAAATCCAATTTCGCGCCGACGGGCGTGCTGTTTGGCTGCGTCAGCAGCGCGGGCAACTCGACCGCCGACAACAACACCGACAACAACGACGACGGCGTAGACAACACTGCGCCCGCGACGAACGGCATCACTTCAACGTTCATCGCGTTGCTCGGCGGTACGGAACCGAGTCCCGACGGACGCGCGAATGCAACGGTAGACTTTGGCATCACGCCTACGTTCTCGCTGGGCAATCGTGTATGGAAAGACCTAGACAACAGCGGCACGATCAACGGCACTGAATCGGTGACGCAAGGGCTGAACGGCGTCGTGGTGCGT
>JABFSD010000268.1 GCA_013140935.1 Acidobacteriota bacterium | reverse complement strand
GCCCTACACCAATCAAATTCAACTTGATTAAGCGACCTGTTTTCGCAACCCACGTAGCTTGTGTATCAGGACTGGCATCACATCTTTGTGAGCATCAGGGAGCGTGCTATAAATCAGCGTGTCAGACGATAACGCGCCTGACTTCAGAGAGCCGCAGTGTTTGAGCGCACTGCCGATACAAAGAGATATAAACACGGAAAATTAAGGAGACCGTAATGAGGCGATTGCCCTTCTGGGGGTTCCTGGTTCTCGTCATCGTCGGGTTGCCGCTGTGGTTGTGGAATATGCCGAAGCGCAGGGCCAGCAGTGTTATCAACAGTGCTATCACCAGTGCTAATAGGCCGAACCGCGCCGAGCCATCCCAAGACTCGCACCAGAAATCACCACAGGACTCATTGACCCAGCAGCAACTCGCGCCCCAACCAAACGCTGGCAAGCGGAATCAATCGAAAGCAACGAAGAACACCCAAAGCGCGCCGCCAGTTAGGAATACACCCGCTGCGCCAGCCGAATCGCGCGATACGTCGGTGATTCCACTGCTCAGGAAAGGCGCTGAATTCCGCGCGGCAATCTCAAAGACCAGCATGACGACGGCGACAACGATTGCCGCGTCTAATGCCGGCGTCACTGTCAGCGCGGCGCAAAATCCGCCGACCAGCTTGCAGGTCGAGATTACGGCTCCGCCCGTAGTCGTGCCTTCAGAGTTCAAAGGGGATATAAGGAACCTGCCGCAGCGCATCACGCAGAACGAACGCAATCTGATTTCACGTCCGCTCGAACTTGAGGTGAAGCCGTCTAAAACCAAGCAGACCTTGCCCGGAGCCGAACCTGCGCCACCCGCTCCGCCCAGAATACCAGCCAGGATACCCTTGGCTCCGATGCCGAGTCCGACGGTCACCTTCGATGGCATGGACTACAATACGAATGGGGGGGGCCATCCGCCTGACACCGTGGGTGACGTAGGGATTAATTATTTCGTCCAGGCGGTCAATACCTCTGTCGGTATCTATAACAAGACCGGCGGCCCGGCCATCACAACTTTCACTTTCAATACGTTGTGGGCTGGTGCCGCCACCGGCACACCTTGCGACACCAGCCATCAAGGCGACCCGACGGTTATTTATAGCTCTCAGTACGATCGGTTTATCATCGCCGATTTTGCCTGGACCAATTTACAGAACGGCCCCTATTACGAATGCATCGCGGTTTCAAAAACCAGCAATCCCGTAACGGGCGGCTGGTGGCGCTATGCCGTTAGGGCGGACGACGCGGCGCATCCGTGGCTGCCAGATTATCCTAAGATGGGCATCTGGCCTGACGGTCTTTACATGGCCGCCAACATGTTCGACTGCCTGACCGCCACCTGCTCGTTCGCCTTTTATATGGAGGCGCGCGCTTATGCTTTCAACCTCGCCGACCTCGTGAGCGGCGCACCGTTGCGTGCCATTGTCGCCGATACGAATTCCGCGAATTATTTCACGCTGCTGCCGAGCAACTATCGCGGCGCGCCGCCGCCCACCGGCGCGCCCAACTATTTGGTCGCTGAATCCAATACCGCTTTCGCCTGGGAAGTTTTCAAGTTCCACGCTGACTATGTTACGCCCGCCAATTCGACCTTCACCGGCCCCACCAACGTATCTCAAACCGCTTACACAGGAGCAGCAGACCCGGTGCCCGCACCTGCACCGGGTAATAACATAGACACGCTGGCTGACCGCGCCATGATGCAGAATCAGTATCGCAACATTGCCGGCGTCGAATCGCTTTGGGTTAATCACACGACCGGCACGGTTTCCGCTACGACGCCCACCGGAATCCAGTGGGCCCAGATCAACGTCACGGGCGGAACGGTCAACCCGACGCCGGTACAACAACAGATTTTTAACAACGGAGCCGACGGGCTTAACCGGTTCATGGGAGCGCTAGCCGTTGATAACACAGGCAACATGGCGCTCGGCTACACGGCTGCCAGTTCCACGCTGGCCCCGGATATTCGCTATGTAGGACGGCTGGCCGCCGACCCTTTGAATACTTTGCCGCAAACCGAAGTAACGATGTTGCCGAGTGTCGCCCGCAGCGTACAAACGGGCAATTGCGGCGGCGCGCCGTGTACGCGGTGGGGCGATTACAGCGCGATGACGGTTGATCCGGTGGATGAATGCACATTCTGGTATACGAGCTTGTATTTCCCCGTGCAGGGCGCGAATTGGGTCATTCCAATTTCCCGCTTGCATCGCTGCTACGTTAAACATTGCCAAAGTGACGCTGCCAGCGGGGCGAGTGACGGGCAACCAGGCGATCAAACTGACGGGCGCATTCGGCAACTTGTCGTCGGTAACGATGGGTGGCAACGCTGCCTCGTGGGTTTATTCAAACGGCACGAGCGAGATCACCGTCACTACGCCCGCCCACGCCGTCGGAGCGGTCAGTATTGTGCTGACTCCTACGTCAGGCAGCCCTTATACCAAGACGAACGCTTTCGCTTATCTGCCCACCATCTTCACCGATGACACGCTGGTGGCGGGCGTCACGACGGCGAAGGCGCAACACATCATCGAATTGCGGCAAGCCGTAGATGCCCTGCGCGTAGTGGCCGGGCTGTCGGCTGCCGTCTGGACTGACGCGACGCTGTCGCCCGCGAGTACCATCATCAAGGCCGTACACATCACAGAGTTGCGCACGAATTTAGAGAATGCGGCGGCGCTGTTGGGTTACGCGGCGGGAAGCTATACCGATCCGGGGTTGGGCGGCGGCTTTGTCATCAAGCGGGTGCATATCGAGGAGCTGCGGCAGCGCATCCGGGCTATCGCGGGCTAAACTGGCTAAGTGATGTTACGCAGGTGAAGTGAAATCAAACCATTTGACAGTTTTTTTTGTGCCGGAGGCACTGCGGATATTAGCCGGTGGTGAAGCGTCAGCGGAACCACCGGAACCGCAGCGAAATCATTTTCGCGCTCCGGCAGGAGCGCCGGACCAGACTGCGTATTCAGGTGAAATCAAGTCTGGCGTCCCTTCAGGACGCGGGTGTCCTGGGGCACGTTTCCGGTGGTTACGCTAACGCTTCACCACCGGCTAATATCCGTAGTGCCTCCGGCACGAAGAGGTTGTCAATTGATTCGACAATCTGAGTAGCGCGTAACGTAAGTTATGTTTTATCTCCGAACTTTCATGCTTTCGTTGCTGCTACTGACAAGCCGTATGTTTGCGGCTACACTCCACTTGCCCCCTATTCACCCGTCTAAGGAGAAAAAGTCTTGCCTCACCTGCGTAACTTCACGCTTCTCACACTGGCCGTCATCAGCTTTGCCATGTTGCAGGGCTGGCATTTTTCCAGCGCCCAAACCGTACGTGCGCTGCCACCACAGGCTCCATCCAGCCAGCAGCCCGTCGCGGCAGCCCCCAGGAAAGCAAAGATGCTTGGGCCGCTCTCGTCACCGTCGTCTTTCAGCAACACGGCGGCGATTACGATTAACAACTTCGGGAATGCTGCGCCGTATCCTTCCAACATCAGCGTCAGCGGAGTCAGTTCGTTGTTCACGCGCCTGGAGGTCACGCTGAACGGATTCGCCCACACTTTTCCCGACGAGGTAGACATCATTCTGGTTGGCCCACAAGGGCAACGGGCGATTTTGATGTCGGACGCGGGCGGCAGTGACGATGTAACAGGTCTTAATTTGACCTTTGCTCAGACGGCGACCACGCCGATACCGGACGCGACTACGCTCGCCACCGGCACGTTTCGTCCGACGAATTACGAAAACGGCTTCAACAATTTCACCGACACATTTCCCGCGCCCGGCCCCGGCGCGTTGACCGATGCGCCTGCCG
>JABFSD010000737.1 GCA_013140935.1 Acidobacteriota bacterium | reverse complement strand
CATTGCCCACAGCAACAACACGGCTATCGCAGAGAAAGTACGGAAGCGTTTTCTCATCATCATTTTCCTTTTTCGTTGGGTGCCGGGTCTGAAACTGCGGCCCGCCACGGGTTTATGAAAAGCTCGCCACTGACCGGCAGCGAACTTCTGTCATGAGCTATAGCGCGCGTTGGGCAAATAGTGGCTCACGCAGCGCAAGAAAAAATTGATCCAGTACAATTGAGGTGCGTCGGGGCGAACGAGTGTTGCAGAAAAATTTTTACCGGGGCCAAAAACTAACCGAGTTTGCTTAACAAAAACGCGCGGGCTGATTTCCAGGTGCGCTTGACCGTCACCAGACTGACGCCGAGGGCTTCGGCGATTTCTTCGTTGGTCATGCCGCCTTGTTTGAAAACCACCACTTGCGCCGCGCGCGCATCGAGGCGATTGAGTTCGTTGACGAGCTCGCCGAGCCGCGCCAGTTCATAAGCCCTGGCCGTCACGCGCTGGCTGCCTTCGTCTACCAAACCGTTTTGTATGTCTTCGAGATTTTCGCGGGGGCCGCGCCTGATGCGGCGGCGCGCGCGGTCAATCAGGCAGTGGTGCATCAGCCGCGCGGCGTAAGACTTGAAATGTACGCGGTCGTTGAAATCCGTCGCGTCCAGCCGCAGCTTGAGATAAAGCTCGCTGACCAGATCGTGCGTTTCGAGCGAACTGCCGTGATATTCGCGGCTCAAGATGCGCGACGCGATCTTGTCGAGTTCGGGTTGTAAGAGTTCGAGCAATTGCTGTTCGGCGGCCTTGTCGCCTTGCCGCGCGCGCGCCAACAATCGCGTAATCTTGCCGGGAGTTGCTGAAGCCATCAGGTACTCCAATAGAAAAAGCCCGTTCGCTGGAACTTCGCAAACGGAACGTGACTGCTTTGTTTTGTGTGCTTACCGAAAAAGTATCGAAACGATTGCTACGTGCTCGGCTGCATGGGTGGCTGGCACGCAACAATCAACTGACGGAGCGCAATATGGCACACGAGAGCTAATTGCGAAAGGCTGTCACGCAAAATTAACCGTAACAACTCAGGCAGCCACGGCTTCACGCCTCAGTTTGCTTGGTGCAGCGCGCCATGCCGTTACCAAGTCGGCAGCGGGAATTCCGGCTTCCTGCAAATCCTGCGCAATGCCGTATTCGATGCCGTCTTTTTCAATCAGCACCTGACCGTTCAACAAGTGCAGATGCACGAGCGTGTCATGCACGCGCCCGCTCGCATCCCATCCCACATCGAGCAGCAAGTAATTGTCGCTCGTCCGGTCACACACCAGCAGCGCTTCTGAACCGGGCGGCTCCGTCGTCATTTGGGCATGTCGCCTGAGTACTTGTTCGATCAGAGTGCGATAAAGTTGCTGTTTCGATCTGAAGTTCATCCATCGTTCTTCGTGCCGGAGGCACCGTCGGAAATTAGCCGGTGGTGGAGCGTTAGCGGAACCACCGGAAAGCGTAACGAACATTTCGCGCCCCGGATGGGACGCCGGACGTGAATGGGTTATCTCACGTATTGCCCGTCCTGCGCTCCTGCCGGAGCGCGGTGGTCTCGCGCGTCGTACCGGTGGTTCCGCTAACGCTCCACCACCGGCTAATTTCCGGTCGCGCCTCCGGCGCTGCAAAGCATTTCGTATCGTTTCGTTTCGCAAAACCCAAAGATTTTCCCGTCAATGTCGCAGGCCGCATCGGCTTCCTCGATCACGTGCAACGGGGCTTGGTGGATTACGAGCAATTGCTTTATCTCAGTCCTTACACGAGATAAGAGTTCAGGTAGTAAAGCGTTAGAGTGGTTATTACAACGTTGAGCCGATAACCACGCGAAACCCGGTAAGGGGATTACGCATGGTTGGCTTTAACCAACTACGTTTGGCAGAGCGACAATTACTTGCAAGGTAATTAAAAGAGCCTCCTCGGTGAACTCGATACTCTCCTGTATTTGGCCCCGTTGGATTAGTTTGTGCGCCTAAAACATAGTTGCCATACCAGTCATTACATATTTCAAACAGGTTTCCATGCATGTCAAATAGCCCAAAGGTATTAGGGATATTCAAGCTACCAATTACGACTGTTCTCTTTCGATTCTCTCCCTTGTTCGCACCAGCATATGGATAGCCACCATTGTAATTCACCAACGCTGGTGAAATCGTTTCACCGAAAGCGAAAGCAGTTTGTGTACCGCCGCGAGCGGCGTATTCCCACTCTGCTTCAGTTGGCAGCCGATAATTGAGGCCTGTCTTTTGTTTTAGCCGTGCACAAAACTCTATGGCCTCTTCCCAGGTGACATTTTGTACTGGTAACGCATCCCCCTTAAATTCCCCTCTAAACCCAGCAGGATTAGCTGACATTACGATTTCCACCAAGGGCATTTCTTTTACTATGCGCCATTGCGCTTGCGTAACCTCATGCTTACCAATAGCAAATTTGCTTACTGTCACCAGATGTTGTGTTTCATCACTTTTACGGTCAATTTCAGTTTCAGGCGAGCCCATAAGGAATGTACCACCTTCCAATTCAACCATTTCTAACCGCAAGCCATTCACATCTTCAGTGAAACCCCATGCCTCGCCTTGCCTCCGCGTTTTAATCGCGCCTTTAACGTCGGTCGTTATCGTTTCAAAATTGAAGGCTCGCAGCGGCACACCAGTTATACTGGTTCGTCCGGCAGGTGTTAGCGGCGTCACCCCTGGCGCGCGCAATCTAGCAATACGATTGCGCGCACTCACCGCGAAGCGTCCGCTCGGATATTGCCGCAAGTATTCTTCAAACTCGCTCACCTCATTGCTGCGGTCGGCGCTTTGCCAGAGCGCCAATTCCAACGCAGTTGGGTCAACGGTTGAAACCGCTACGGCCAAGCTTGCCTTGCGCAAAAAAATAAAGTCGCCGCCTTCATCGCCCGTTTCCTGAATCACGCCATAGCGCGGCGTAGCGATGCTGCCATCCGTTTGCGGCTTGCTGTTGTTGATGACGGGTTGGCGCAATTGGGTGAAAAGGTCTTGTGCAAAAACATACGGCGCGGCGTTCTTTTCGAGTCGGTCAATCAGGTATTGAACGAAGACGCTGCGGTCGGGGACGGTGGTGAGCGCGCCGCTGGTCATCGCGGTGCGGCTGGGCAACTTGTCTACTTCTGCGAGCGCGGTTTCGCGGACGAAGGCGTCGCGCGTCACGAACATGCTGCCGCTGAAACAGGCGTCGGAAATCAACAGCGTATGCCGCGCCTTGATCGCGCGAATCGCGTCGCGCAATTCGCCGTTCGAAATCCAGTTCGTTTTTGAAGCCCGCCGCGCATCGCTCGGCAACCAATAGCCCTGACGGCGCGCTTCGTCCCAATAGCCGTGCCCGGCATAAAAGACCAACAGATGATCGTCGGCGCTCAGGCGTTCGGCGAGTTGTTCGAGTTCGCCGACGAGGCGTTCGCGCGTAGGGTTCGTGAGCGTCGTCACGTTCGCCGCCGTGAAGCTGTAATCCGTTGTCAGCACCTGTTTGACGCGAGCGATGTCGCGCAAGGGGTAATCGAGGTCGTTGATTTTGGGGTCGGCGTAATCGGCGACGGCAATCAACAGCGCGTGGTATTGCCCCGCGACTAATGGCCCATTGGCCGGGCGATTGGGTGGTCGGGTACCTTGCCCGCGCTCCGGCGACTGTTGCGCCCGATAAGCGCAAGGTAACGCGGCGCAAGCCAACAGAGACAAGACCAGGAGGAGTGTTTTCATAAAGTGGACTCGCTTGCGTTGGTTAAATTAGTTTGCACCTCAACCTTAAGCTAACGCGGTCGTAGTTCCGCCTTCAGGCGGGGGGTCTACGAAGCCCCCGCCTGAA
>JABFSD010001215.1 GCA_013140935.1 Acidobacteriota bacterium | reverse complement strand
CGCCAGCACCGCGTTGACGCCGGAGAACTTGTAATAAAACAGCATGAAGAAAACGACCAACCCCAAGCCTACCAGCGAAGCGATGATGCCTTGACGAATCGAGTCAGCGCCGAGTGACGGGCCGACGGTGCGTTCTTCGAGGTACTTGAGGCCGGCGGGCAGTGCGCCGGAACGCAGCACGAGGCTCAAGTCTTCGGCGTCTTCTTTGGTGAAGTTGCCGGTGATTTGTCCGCTGTCGCTGATCTGGCCCTGAATCGTCGGTGCGCTTTCGATCTCGTTGTTCAACACGATGGCGAGTTGCGTACCGATGTGCGCGCCCGTCCACGTACCGAATTTCTCAGCCGCCGCCGGTTTGAGTTGGAAGTTGATTTGATAGCCGATGCCCTGTTGATTCGGGATGGCTTGTGCGTTGCGCAAATCAATGCCTGAAACGATGGGCGCTTTTTCCACGACGTAAAAACCCTGCTCAATCGGCGTAGCGGTCGTCGTGGTTTGGGATTTCTTCTGTTTGACTGGAAGAATCTGTTTGTCGCCCGGTTCCTGACCGCCTAAGGCAGCCAGTGCCGCTTCGCGTGTTGGATGCAACGTACCGTCAACGGCTTTCAGTTCGAGTTTGGAATCGCCTTTGATGAGGGCCTTGACGCGCTCCGGGTTATCTACGCCGGGCATTTGCAACAAGATCATGTGGTCTTCTTCGCGTCCCGTGAGTTGCAGGATCGGTTCGACCAGACCGAAGGCGTTGATGCGCTGTTCGATAATCGTCTTGGCTTGTTCCGTCGCCTGCTTGCGATAAACCGCCGCAGAACTGTTCTTGAGCGTCCACGTCACAGAATTGCCAGTCGTCTTGGCATCCCAATCGCCGGTGAATTCGCTGGCGAGCTTTTCCTGAATTTTGGCGTGATCGTTCGCGTTCTCGGTCTCGACCATGACTTGCGTGCTGGTCGGAACTTTCACACTCTTGAAAGCGATGCCTTCTTTCTTCAACTCGGCTTCGACCTTTTGCTGGCTGCCGTCGCACAACCCCTTGAGGGCTTCTTCGACTTGCACCTGCATCACGAGATGCGTGCCGCCGCGCAGGTCGAGTCCGAGCTTGATGTTCTCACCCAGATTCTGTTTCAAGCGCGCGGGCACGAAGAAATCCTTCGCCGTTTTGGCGACGCCTTTCGGCTTATTCCACGGGCCGAACATCATAACCAGCGAAGTCAACGTAACCACCGCGATCACAATGCCGCGATTGCGAAGTCTTTTATCCATAACGTAACCACCTTAAAAAATTGACGGCCTGATGCGACCATCTATTAAGTCATCCAAAAGTCATCCGAAAAATTTGGCAACATGAACTCAGGCTTTCTTTTCGCTCACGTTTTCCTGGTAAATGCTCGCAATCGAAGAACGCAGCACGTCAATCCTTACTGCCGGAGATTCGCAGATCCGCAATTGCACCGTACGCGGACTGTCGTCGCGCACCTGTGTGACCAAGCCAACGATGCCGCCGCTCGTGACGACTTTGTCATTCGGCTTGAGCGCGTCGAGCATCGCCTGAGTTTCCGCCTGCCGTTTGCGCTGCGGCACCAGAATCATGAAATAAAACAGCGCGAAGATCGCAATGATCGGCAGAAATTGAAGCAGCGTCGCTGCTCCACCTTGCAAGAGCAATACGGGTATATGTGACATTAGCTTGGGGCGGGTAACTTCCCTTTTGTTCAGGATGGGCGGCTCGTCATCAAACGGCGTCTCGCGTGCCATTTAACGAAGCCTGCCTTCAGGCGTTCGCAGCGTGAGCGTTGCTATTGAACTTATTCAAATAGGCAACACGGAATTGGGCGAACTCATTAAGCGCGAGAGATTGCCGCACGCTCCGCATAGTGTCAAGGTAGAAGGCCAGATTGTGATAGCTGCACAAGATGCTCGCCAGCATTTCGCCCGCCTGATAAAGATGCCGCACATAAGCCCGCGAATAACGCCGACACACCGCGCACTCGCAATCTTCATCCAGCGGACGTTGATCCAACGCATAACGCGCATTGCGAATGTTCAGCTTGCCCGTCGCCGTGAAAACCTGCCCATTGCGCGCATTCCGCGTAGGCATCACGCAATCGAACATATCTACGCCACGCGCGACAGACTCGATCAAATCTTCCGGCGTACCTACGCCCATCAGGTAACGCGGCTTGTCGGCAGGCAGTTGCGGCGCGATGAATTCCGTCGTGTCGTACATCAACGGTTTCTCTTCGCCTACGCTCAAGCCGCCGATGGCGTAGCCTTCAAAGCCAATCTCAACCAGTCCATCTAAACTCTGTCGTCGCAAGTCTTGAAATACGCCGCCTTGCACGATGCCGAACAGCGACATGCTTTTTCCTGTCGAAGCAGGCGTATCTTTCAGCCGATCAAACTCCGCCCGCGAACGCCGCGCCCAGCGCGTAGTCAGTTCGAGCGAATCTTTCACTTGCGTGTGCGTTGATGGATAAGACGTACATTCGTCAAAGCACATCACGATGTCTGAACCCAAAGCGTGTTGCATACGCATCGACATTTCGGGCGAGAGAAATTGTTTCGAGCCGTCGAGATGCGAACGAAACTCCACGCCGTCTTCTTTGATCTTGCGGATGTCGCTGAGGCTGAAAATTTGAAAGCCTCCGCTGTCGGTCAGCAACGAACGCGGCCACGAATTGAATTTATGCAGTCCGCCCAACGCGAGCAGCGCATCGAGTCCCGGACGCAAAAACAGATGATAGGTGTTGCCCAGAATGATGCGCGCGTCGAGTTGTTCGAGCATTTCCTGCGTAACGGCTTTGACCGTGCCTTGTGTGCCAACCGGCATGAATACAGGCGTTTCGATAACGCTGTGCGCCGTTTCGATGCGGCCCAAGCGGGCGTGCGAAGCGGCGTCTTGTTTCAGAACTTCAAACGTTAAGCTCATGGCGGCAAGGTACGATAACTTTTGCCCGCTGAAAAATGGCTGTGATAATCTCGCCTCACGATGAGACAAGCCGTTTCGTTTTCCCAACCAACCATCAGACTGGCCGCGCGTAACGATCTCGCGGCGTTGACCGAACTGGCCGCGCGCACTTTTTACGATGCCTTTGCGCCGACCAATACGCCGGAAAATATGCAGGCTTATATGTCCGTCGCTTTCACCGTCGAACAGTTCACGCACGAATGGGAAGACGCGCTCGCTACGTTTTATGTGGCGGAACTCGACGGACGTTTGGTGGGTTACGCCAAACTCTTCCGCCCTGATCCGCCCGATTGCGTCGCGGAACGCAACGCGATCGAACTGTCGCGGCTTTACGTCGAACAGGATTGTCATGGCAAAGGCGTTGCTGCGGCATTGATGGAACATTGCTTCAACGCCGCCCGCCGCGAAAAATTCAAAGCGATGTTTCTCGGCGTATGGGAACACAACCCGCGCGCCCAAGCCTTTTATCGCAAGCACGGTTTCGCGCGCGTAGGCGAACACGTCTTTCCGATGGGCGACGATCCGCAGATTGATTGGTGGATGGCCCGCGCGCTGTGACGCTTGGCACGCTGCGTTTCGGATGCTAAGTTGCGGCTTCCCTGAACTCGTCCTGTAACTCAACACAATCATCATTGGAGGAAAACATCGTGAAAGCATTTTCGCTTCGCCCCATTCTCGCTTGCTCACTCTTGCTGGCCTTTGCCACCGTCACTTTTGCGCAAGGCCCGGCGGCTGCGCCGCGTCCTTACAGTCCGCGCCGTTCAACCGAACTCGCATTCGGTCCGCGCAACGCGGCCAAGAAAGTCATCGTTAATTACGGCAGCCCTGCCGCGCGTGGCCGCAAGGTCATGGGCGAACTCGTACCGATGGATAAAATC
>JABFSD010001138.1 GCA_013140935.1 Acidobacteriota bacterium | reverse complement strand
GAGATGACGAGCGAGATTGGCACGGTAACCAAAGCGATTCGTCCGTTCACGATCAATGGCAGGCAGTCGCTGGTTTATGTGAATGTCAACGAATTGCTGGGCTTTGAAATCGGCGATCTGAAAACCGGCAAGATGTTGCATCGCGTTGAAGCGCAAGGCGTCCAGCAGGGGCCGGTCAAACGGCACGGCTGCCCTTCGCATGGCATCGGCCTCACGCCCGACGAAAAAGAAGTCTGGATTGCTGACGGCCACAACGAAATGCTGCACATCTTCGACAACACGGTGATGCCGGCCAAACAGATCAAGAGTTTGAAAGTACGCGAACAGCCCGGCTGGATTACGTTTTCGCTCGACGGCAAACACGCCTGGCCTTCGACCGGCGAAGTGATTGACGTGAAAACCAAAAAGACGCTGGCGTTATTGACCGACGAAGAAAAGCGCATGGTGATGAGCGAGAAAATCGTCGAGATTCATTTCGTGGATGGCAAGCCGGTGAAAGCAGGCGATCAGTTCGGACTGGGTCGTAAGCGTTAAACGAAAGAAGTTCGCCCACGAAGCCACACGAAGAAGAATTAGACATGATTGACAGGATTTTCAGGATGAACAGGATTCAGACAACGCTGGAAATCATCTGGCTGTTACCCATCCTGTGAATCCTGAAAATCCTGTCAATCCTGTCTAATTCTTCTTCGTGTCTTCCTTCGTGTGACTTCGTGGGCGAGGTTTTATTTCACGCGAATGCGCACCGGATTCAGCGCGATGCCGCCGATGGTCAACGCCACTTCGACTTCGCCGCGACTGATGAGCGCGCGCGGAATCAGCATATTGATTTGATCGAGGCCGAATAAGCCGCCTTGCGCGCCCGCATAAGAAACCGGCGTCGTTACGCCGCCAATCGTGGCCGTAGCGGTGTTCAATCCGCTGTTGAAACGCCAGCCGGTGCCATACAACACGAGATAGACTTCTTCTTTCTCTTTGCCTAGATCAATCAGCTTGCTGACCCAGCGATTGCTGGCGGTATCAAATTCCAACAGCACTTCGGTCGTATGGGAAAAGTCTTCAAAGACGCGAAACAAGATCGCGCCCGGTGCGCCGCGTCCGTCGCCATTGGCCGTGAAGATGCCCGGCGCAAGCGCGGCAATCGTTTGCGTGCCCGTGCCAATCAACGTAGCTCCGTCATAAACATTGATCGTCGCCGTCCCGTTCGCCGTGCCTGCCGGAACTAAAAAATTGATTTGTCCGGGCGAGACATAAAACAGTGAAGCGGTACGTTCCATTCCCGCGCTGTCTTTCACGCGCACGCTCACGTTTTGCAACGTCGTCGGCAAAGGATTCGTAGCCGCCGCCTGCGCGCCGCTCGCCAGATTCGCGCCGAACAGCGCCACGATAGATTCCGGTGCGATGCGTTCGCGTGCGTAACTCGCAGCCGAGACCGTTGCGACTTCGACCGGCTGGCGTTGGCGCGCGAGTTCCCAGATGTCGTTCAGATTGCCGTTGCCTGTGCCGCCAAAGACGAACCAGCGATTGCTGGCTTCGTCATAAGCACTCACCGCGCCGTTGCGCGCCGACGGGCCATTGCTCGCATTCAACTGATTCCACGCACGCGCGCTCAAATTGTAAGCCCACAACTCCGCCGAATTGCCGCTATTAGTTTGTCCGCCGAAGAAGATGAAATTTCCGGCGGCGTCTACGAATGAAGTCGTGAAATAACGCGCGCTCGGCGTCGTCGCATTCGACAGGTTTTCCCACGTGCGTGTCGCCAGATCGAAAGACCATAAATCGCCCAACGGCCCTGACCGCTGTCCGCCGTAAATGATGAAGCGGCGATTGGTCTTGTCATACGCGCCCGTCAACAAACAGCGCACTTGCGGTTTCGTACCCGCTGGCGTCCAGTCCGTCCACGAGTTATTCGCCAAGCCGAAACTTTGTGTATCCTGAAAGCGACCCGCTTCTGACGTGAAGCCTGCGAACGAAACCAGGCTGCGCGACACGGGATCGAATACGCCCGCCGAGCCGTAACGTCGTTTCGGACGCAGGGCGTCGTTGGCGGGCGATACGTCACGCCATTGCAACGTGGTGAGATTCAACGTCCACGTATCGTTAAACAAACCCGCGCCTTGCCCGTTGTAAATCACCAACTGATGACCGGTGGCATCGTAAACGGCGTCAAAGCCATGCCGCGTCGAAGGCGGCGTGCCGGTCGTAGCGAGTTTTGTCCACGTACTCGTCGCGGGATCAAACGCCCACGTATCGTTGAGATCGCCCGTGTTGCCTCCGCCACCGAAGATGATGACGCGCTTGCCTTGCGAATCGTAAATCGCCGCGCCATTGCGCCGCGCGTCGGGTTGTGTGCCACTCGTGGGCGTAAGATTGCGCCATTGCCAGTCAGGCGTTTGCGCTCCACTCAATCCCACGCATCCGAGCCATAGAAAAACCAAAGTACCAATCTGAATGCGCCAATGATTCTGCCAGGACATCATTTCTCCTTTACTGGTTCGCGTTCCGCCGGAAAGTAACTCACGCGATAAATCTTCCCGTTCCGAAACTCATAAACCGAAAGACTGCTTTGTTGCTGCGGGCCGTTTTTGCCTGACCAGCGCGCGACTTCTTTCGCGGCTACGCGGCTGCCGGTCGCTTGCACCCATTCGAGCGACGACTGACAGGTTGCGCAACTGCGAAAGTATTTCTCCATGCTTTCGCGTAACGCAGCCTTCCCTTTCGTCTCGACTGAGACGGTTGCGCCGTCAATGCTCAACCATTGAACCTCGTCATCGGCGAGTTCCAACATCCGCTCGATCTTGCGCGTGTTAAACGATTCCACAAACTCTCGCACTAAACCGATCTGATCGCGTGACACCGTCAGCTTCTTTAATTCCTGCAAAACGGTTTCATTCGACGGACGCACCTTGTAATCCACTTCGATAAACCGCCAACGCACGATGCCCTGCTTATCAATGACGAAAGTCGCCGGATGCGGCATCACACGCTGCGCCTTGTCGTTCAACAACCCGTAACGATCAATCACGCGATGATCGGCGTCAGAAAGAAACGGAAAGTTCACACCCGGTTTGTCTTTAATGCGAGTGCGCATCTGCAAAAGTTTGTCGGCGGGGTCTACGCTCACCGCGAGAATCTCGGCTTGAATGTTTGCTTGTCCTTCGATTAACGATTTCAGCTTCCCGAGCTGTTCAGCGCACCACGGTCACCAATAGCCGCGATAAAACACCAGCACAACAGGCTTGCTGCCACGATAACTCGATAACGCGACGGGCTGGCCGTCCTGATTCGACAGCGTGAAATCAGGCGCGGTGTCGCCGACCTTGATGCGGGTTAAGTCAGCGGGCGGCAGGTTCGCGCCGTCTTTCGGGCCTAACGCTTGCGGCCACGCTGTCGTAATCAAACATAGGCTCATCGCCAAGCCATAAAGAATCTTTCGCATAAATCTATCCTTTCGTTTGTCTGTATCGTGAAAGCAGGCAGGTTTATTCCGCGTTCACTTAGGTTTCGTTGTGAGGCAGGTTCCCAACCTGCCTCACACCCCGCTTGTCAACGCACAATCACATAAACCGTAGACGCTTCACCCGCCACCGTGCTGTTGCTCACGACGGCGCGATAAGTAAAAACATCAGCGCCGGTGAACCCGCTGCGCGGCGTATAAATCAAATTGGGATTGTTCCCCGTAATGCTGCCGTTCGACGGCGAGTTCAATAAGTTCAAGATCAACGCACGTCCCATCAAATCGTTGCCCATCAACGTGAACGGCTTGGCCACGCCGGGCGCAGTCACCAACGAAATATCATTCGTCGTAGGCAAGCCCGCTGCCGGACGCCGCACACG
>JABFSD010001107.1 GCA_013140935.1 Acidobacteriota bacterium | reverse complement strand
CCCTATGTATTGATTGACCCACGAAAAATCTGGTGAATGGAACAAGTGAAGGTGGCGTCGTCACGCGATGGCGCAATTGGCAAACTCAGACTGACAGCGCGACGGGTTCATACGCACATCCCTCAATGAGCCTGAATTGACCGAAAACAGATTGCCTCAAGTTCAGCTTCCTCGCTCACCGCAACATCAACGTCTTTGAATATTCAATGAGGTAAAAGTCTGTATGTACAAATCCCTTTTCAACGGATTGGCGCACGGGCAGGCCAAAGTGTGTCCAATCACTGCACTGGTCGCCGCGCTGTCTCTCTCGCTCTTCGTTTTCGCGCATTCGAGTTCCGCACAACAACCACCGGCGTGGCAAACCAATACGAAATACGCCGTCGGCGCGTTGGTGACTTATCAAGCCAGCGTCTATCGCTGTCTGCAAGCACATCGTTCGCAACCCGATTGGAATCCGGTCGCGGCACCTTCGCTCTGGCAAAAACAAAGCGGCAGTGCGCCTTCGCCGACAGCGACACCAACAGCGACTATCGGTCCATCACCATCACCATCGCCCTCCCCGACTCCACCGCCGACAGGCATGCGGTGCGCAGTGAATTACGCGGTCAGCGATCAATGGTCGAACGGCTTCACCGCAAACGTGACCGTGACCAATCAAACCGGCGTCGCGCTCAACGGCTGGCAAGTCTTGTGGACTTACACAGGCAATCAAACCGTGAACAGCTTGTGGAACGGCACATTCACGCAAACCAGCAAAACGGTGAAAGTCACCAACCTCGCCTGGAACGCCGCCGTAGCCAACAACGCCAGCTTCGCAATCGGTTTGACGGCGAGTTACAGCGGCGCGAATGCTGCACCGACGGCTTTCACATTGAACGGTGTACCGTGCAATGTGAGCGGCCCGATACCAACGCCCACACCGACACCTTCACCGACCGCAACGCCGACGCCTTCACCGACGCCGACGCCGAATCCATCGCCTTGGCCTACGCCGGTGGCAGGCAGCGGATTCGTCTTTGCGCCTTACGTAGACGTGTTGCTGTGGCCTACGTTCCCGTTGGCGCAAACCGCGCAGCAACTCGGCGTGAAAAATTATTCGTTGGGATTCGTCACCGCGCGCAACACGTGCGAAGCAGCGTGGGGCGGCGTGATCGGAATGGCGGATAACTTTTTGCGCGACGACATCAATGCGCTGCGTGCGCAAGGCGGCGAGGTCATCCTTTCATTCGGCGGAGCCAACGGCATCGAACTCGGACAGTCCTGCACGAGCGCGGCTTCGTTGCAAGCGCAATATCAAGCCGTGATTGATCGCTATAGTTTGACGCGCATTGACCTCGATATCGAAGGCGGCGCGTTGGGCGACACGGCTTCGATTGATCGCCGCAACAAGGCATTGGCGGGTTTGCAAGCGACGGCGCGCGCCAACAACCGCACGCTGATCGTGTCTTATACACTGCCGGTGCTGCCTTCGGGCTTGACACATCACGGGGTGAGCTTGCTGCAAAACGCCGTAGCGAATGGCGTCAGCGTAAACCGCGTCAACATCATGGCGATGGATTACGGCGCGGTCGCTAATCCATACACGATGGGACAAAACGCGATTGACGCGGCCAATAGCTTGCTCGCGCAAATGCGTCCGATCTTTGTCGGGAAGACCGATGCTGAGTTACGCCGTATGACCGGCATCACACCAATGATCGGTTTGAATGACGTATCGCCTGAAGTCTTCACGTTGAGCGACGCGCAGTTGCTTTATAACTTCGCCGTGCAAAACGGCATCGGCATGCTTTCGATGTGGTCAATGACGCGGGATCAAACGTGTGCGAATGGCGGAGCTTACGTTTCGCCTACGTGCAGCGGCATTACCCAGACACAGTGGGCGTTCAGCAACGTGTTCAAACCGTTCACGCGCTAAATACCCAAGAGACGGCTGATCGCCTGACATAAAGAACATAGGCAGAAGCGAAAGCTGCCGAGCGGCGCAAGCTCGGCAGCTTTCGCTTCGTTTGCCAAACTGTCTTTAACAACTCGGCAACATAGATTCCCCAAGGTCTATTCATTCTCGTTAAGCAAAGCTCACCAGCCAGCGAAGAGAACCAGACAGGATTTTCAGGATTTTCAGGATTTACGGGATAATGACAGGGTTATCAATCCCTACCTTTTCAGTTCATCCAGTTCATCCTGAAAATCCTGTGAATCCTGTCTAATTCCGTTTTCGCTTTCCGAGAATGAATAGACCCTGATGGATTCCCCCAGCGAGTTGCCGCGCATGGGGCCGTATGGTAGATTACGCCCCGTTTGAAAGACGCCCCTCACGGCCTCACAAAAACCGTAGAAGGCCCATTCGTTAAGACCCACGAGCGTCTTTAGACTCACTTGCCCCGTAAAACCCCAATGCTAATTTTGATAACCGGCTCGTAGCGGACGGCACGTAAAACTTTTTGCGTCCAAACCAACCTGAACGAAGGAGAATGGCATCCGCATACGCGCATTCATCACGGCTCTTTTTGTCGGCATCAGGTGAGCGTCCCACATAGCGTCCGCTAACCCGCACCTGATGAGTTGGCAAAGACGGGCCGCGACCCAATCCCATCAATCATTTTCCGCAAGTGCCTCACGAACCCCGAATCGTGTCTGCGGTGTGATGGGCTAATCGTTTCCTTCATTCAATCATTGCCCCGATTAAATTTACCGGTCGAGCCGTGGGTGGCTCGCGCGCTCCCCATGCATTTGGGAGTTTCGACTATGCACAAGATTTATCGCCGTACTTTTTTCTTCACCGTCGCCTTGCTGGCGCTGGGGTGTATTTCGCTGGCTACGCGCCACGCTGTCGCGTGGCAAAACGATGCGCCGATTGTGGGGCCGGGCATCCCGAACGTAGGCTCGCAAGCGCCGCGCAGCAGCGCGAGCAGCACCAAAGCGGGCAGCATTCTTTTCTTTCAGAAATACGCCAGTAACACGCAACAGCCGAGCAATGTGAATACGGCGTTCACGCTAACCAATACTAACCCGCGCGACGGCGTGGCATTGCGCTTGTCGTGGGTACACGATTGCCGCGTAGATACCACCTTCACAACGCTGTCAGCCAATCAAACCAAAACCTTTTTAGCCAGCGAACAAAACCCCAACAACACGGGTTATCTGATGGTGATGGCGGTGAGTGCGACCGGCATCCCGCTGCAATTCAACTGGCTAATCGGAACGGCAAATTACAAAGACGCGCGCGGATTTGAGGCCGTCTATAACGCCGTTGGCGTAGCGAAACGTTCGGGCGGCGTGGCGCGTACCAATAGCGAAATCACGGTGGCCGAACTCAACTTTAACAACAGCGATTACGACCGGCTGCCGAAATCTATTGCCGTAGACAACCTGCAAAATCAGGGAACCGCAGGCGGCGGCGACCCGCAGAGCAAGACCGATGTGACGGTCATCAGTCCGTTGGCGAATCTGGCAACGACCACTTCACAAAGCCTGAAAATCGAAGCGGTCGCTTACGACCTGAGCGCGCGCGCTTATCCGCAAGTGATTGATAACGCCTGCGGCTTGAACGCGCCGGTGAGCAGCGTGTGGTCGAATGTGAATGAGTTCATCACGCCTACGCGCCAGGCTTGGGCGCGGTTCGGCGCGAACGTCAATAACATCTCAGCGCCGGTGTTGGGCTTGAGCCTGACCGAAGGCGCGGCGGCCCCAGCAGGCTTGGACGTGAGGCACAGCGCGCGTCCGATGCAGGCGTTGAGTTGGCTCGATTCGTTCAAGATGACCGTGCCGATTGTCGCGCCGACGAGCGGCGCGCCGAGCGACCCCGTCACGCAAAGCCAGCCCGAAGCCGTGGGCGAC
>JABFSD010000646.1 GCA_013140935.1 Acidobacteriota bacterium | reverse complement strand
GATTTGTTGCCGTCAGTCAATCGCAGCGTTTCTAAAATGTTTCCCGCTCCAATTCGCGCAGCGTCAAACGTTGGCCGCGCGCTTGTGCCAGCAGGTGTGCGGTTTGTCCACTTGAACGAATGCGTTCAGGCAAATCGCTCGGCAGCAACATCGTGCCATCGGCCAGCGCCACTGCGCGTTCGATGGCGTTTTCGAGTTCGCGCGCATTGCCCGGCCAACTATAAGCCGTGAGTACGGCGAGCGTTTCAGGCGTAACGGCGAATTGCTGTTGGCCGCGCGTGACTTTGCGCAGGAAGTGTTCGACCAGCAGCGGAATATCGAAAGGCCGTTCACGCAACGGCGCAATGTGCAGATGAATGACGTTCAGCCGCCAATAGAGGTCTTCGCGAAAGCGGCTTTCCCGCATTTCTTTTTCGAGGTCGCGGTTGGTGGCGGCGATGACGCGCACATCGAATTCTTTTTCGGCGTCGGCTCCGACCCGACGGACTTTGCCTTCCTGCAAGACGCGCAACAATTTGGGCTGCATCGGCAGCGGCAGTTCGCCAATCTCATCCAAAAATAACGTACCGCCTTCCGCCGATTCAAACAGTCCGGCGCGTGCTTGCTTGGCTCCGGTAAAAGCCTGCCCCGTGTGGCCGAACAATTCAGACTCAATCAAGTCGGCGGGAATCGCGGCGCAATTGACCGGCACAAACGCACCCTTGCGATCAGACATTTCGTGAATGGAGCGCGCGACGAGTTCTTTGCCGGTGCCCGATTCACCCGTAATCAACACGTTGCTCGTGCCGCGCGCAGCGCGGGCGATGAGTTTGAAAAGCTCCTGCATCGTGGGCGAAGCGCCGATCAAACGCGGTGGCGTTTGCGGCAAGACGCGACGCATTCTCACCTGTTCGCGTTGCGCAGCGGTCTCGGCGAGCGCGCGTTCGATCAGAGGCAAAAGCTGCGAACTCTCAAACGGTTTGGTGAGATATTCATACGCGCCGGCCTTGACCATGCCGACGGCGTCTTCGACCGAACCGAACGCGGTGATGACGATGACCGGAATTTCAGAACGCATCTCGCGCGCGGCACTGAGCAACTCTTTGCCGGTGAGGCCCGGCATACGCACGTCGGTCAGCAACAAGTCGAACCATTCGTTCGCATCTTCCAGCAGGCGATGCGCGGCGCGTCCATCGGTGGCGAGTTTGGTTTCATAACCGGCGTCTTCCAAATCGTCCTGCAAAAGATCGCGCAAGTCTGCGTCGTCTTCGGCAATCAAAATGCGTTGGGTGTTCATGCTTCAGTTTCTCAATCGGCTGCCATCAACTCGTAAGCGGTTTCTTTCTGTTTAACAGCACTGGCCTGCGCCTGTGGCAAATAAAGCGTAAAAACCGCGCCGCTTTCGCCGTTGCCGTTTTGCCAGTTATCGGCTTTCAACCAGCCTTCGTGTTCTTCGACAATGCGGCTCGAAATCGAAAGTCCCAGCCCCGTACCGCTGCCGACCTCTTTGGTCGTAAAAAACGGATCGAAAATTTGCCCCAGATTTTCCGCCGCAATGCCGTCGCCCGTATCGGCTACGTGCAGTCCAATAAAAGCGCGTCCGTTTTTATGCAATGGCGCGTCGGAATAACTCACGCGCAACGTGCCGCCTGCGGGCATGGCCTGAAGCGCGTTGATGAAAAGATTAGTCAGCACCTGTTGCAACAAATCAGGATCGGCTTTGACCCACAAGGCCCCAGGTAATTGGCCTGCTGAATGGTCGTAAGCAACCCGCGCCTGCATCGCTTGCGTTTCAAGGGCTTCGAGCGCGAGTTCGACCTGATGGCGCAAGTCCACCGGACGCAGGCGCGGATGAACCGGACGCGCGAGCGTGAGCAACTGGCGCACGATGCGCGTGATGCGTTCGCCTTGCGTGCGAATGATTTTGAGATTGCGCTGCAACTTGTCGGTCGTCGGATGGGTCTGCTCTTGCAACTGTTTGGCGCGCCCGTCAATCACTTGCAACGGAGCGCCCATCTCGTGCGCTACGCCAGCGGCGAGATGGCTTACGGCAGCGAGGCGTTCTGCCAATCTTTCTGAATGATGGAGTCGGCGTTCGAGGTCGAGGCGGGCTTCGGCTTCCTGCGCGGCAATCTGGCGTTGTTCGGCCAGCGAACCTGCCATCTGGTTGAACGCATCGGCCAGCACTTTGAAATCGCCGCTGGCTGACGGAGTGGCTACGCGATAGCTCAGGTCGCCTTGGCCTACGGCTTTCGCGCCCGTGACGAGTTCGTGAATGTGGCGACCGAGGCTGCGGCGCGTGACCAGCCACACCACCGCGAAAATCGTGAAGCAGGTAATCAACCCCAGAAAGACAATATCGTTGCGTTCACTGACGAGTTCAGTGTTGACGAAAGCAACCGCTACCGAAATTTCAATCGCGCCAAACGGCGAACCGCTATCGGTCTCGGGCAAGATCAACGAAATCACGTCCTGATTGGCGATGCGGCGATTGATTTGCTTTTCGGTACGCGTCGCCATCGCCTGCCGCGCGGCCTGCGTATCCTGTTGGGCTTGATCCAAGCCGACGGGCGCGGCGGTCAGCACGGCTCCGTGCGCGTCATAAAGAATAATGTTGGCGACGGCTTGGTTTTCACGCACCAGTCGTTCGAGCAAGGGCTTCAGTTCTTTGTCGGCATCGGTGCTGTGGCGCTCTTCGATGGCGATTTGCAGCGTGCGTGCGTGCGCCCTGACGAGATTAAGCGCGTCCTGTTCCAGCGCGCTCGAACGCAGTTGCAACAGCACGACGCCGACCAGCGCCATCACGACGCTCACCGCCATCATCAGCCACAACATGAGTTTCGTACTGGTCGTCATCCGGCTGCCTATTCCGGCCCAGCGCGTTTTTCGATCTGCGGGATTCATTGCTCGTACTTTAGCGGCAACCCGCAGCGCTGTGCCAGCCGTCCGCAACAGCAAGCCGCAGGCCATGCGCAAAATTCGCCGCTAAGAACCCCTTTGCACTCAGATAATGCTGGCTTGTCAGCACGTTCAGCCACTGCAAGTTGTCGTGCCTTGCCTCACTGCTGAGGCAATTTGCCCCTGCAATCTGGTGAGGCAGGGTTGAATTTAAGGCATTTCAGATATTTTGCCTCTGGCCTGCGGTTTGCTGAGGCAAATTGTCTGTTCAAGACAAGCATTTTGAACAACCGCATTGCGGTTCCACTACACCTTCAGCTTTACCATCACAGCGGTCAAGTATGATTGACCGTTAAGCGCTAAGTAGTAATTGACTTACTTACTCAAAAAATAAGCTACGTTATGACATCAATTTTCTCTTACTTCAGGACGGATTTGTTATCAGGCTTGGTGGTTTTTTTAGTAGCACTCCCACTTTGTCTGTGCATTGCGCTCGCCAGCGGATCCCCGCTGTTTTCCGGCATCATCGCGGGCGTCATCGGCGGCATTGTCGTCGGCAGCTTGAGTAACTCACACCTGAGCGTATCAGGCCCCGCCGCCGGACTCACCGCTATCGTGTTAGTCGCCATCAAAGACTTAGGCGCGTTTGAAACTTTCCTGGTAGCTGTTTGTCTGGCGGGATTGATGCAAATCGCCCTGGGCTTTTTGAAGGCCGGTACGATCTCGAATTATTTCCCCTCCAACGTTATCGAAGGCATGCTCGCCGCCATCGGCATTATTATTATTTTGAAACAGTTGCCGCACGCCATCGGTTACGACAAAGATAACGAAGGTGATTTTTTCTTCATTGAAAAAGATACCGGGCATAACACCTTTTCCGCTTTGTATGACGCCGTGAATTATTCTCATCTGGGTGCAATTATTATCACGCTGGTTTCGCTGGCGATTTTAATCGCGTGGA
>JABFSD010000553.1 GCA_013140935.1 Acidobacteriota bacterium | reverse complement strand
TCGAGCGTCTCGAGGACGTAGCTGCCATTGTCCGACGGACTCGCCAGCCCTTCGCCCGTCAGCGTGTAGCAATTCGCCAACGCAGCCGTTCCGTTCTTTCTGACTTGTCCTTGCACGATCACGAAACTCTCAACGGCTGTCGTAGCGGCTAGCGGATTGGGTTCTGGCTCTGTGGCTGAGTTGGTCGCAGGCAAAAGCTGTGAGCGCAGGTAATTCCAGTTGACCCGATCCGTCCATGAGTTGTTGCTCGCTCCCATGAAATCAATGAAATCCGTGACCGAAAGAGAGAACCGGTGATGGAACCAACTGAAAGTCCCGCTCCCGACCTCATTGCCTGCGGCAGCGCCTTGCGGTGGATTGTTCGGACTGGCTAAGGGGCTGGCAAACGTATAAGTATCACCCAAGCCGAAGAGGTGGCCGAGTTCGTGCGCCAGGATGCCGCATGGGCTGCCGGTGTCAGGCCCCAGACAAGGATCAGACACAATCGCCACCGAGCCGCCTATTCGGTTGGCGATGCCGACGTTATTTTGGTTCAGCAACTGAAAATAAGTGGTATCCACGAAATAGACCCAGCCTTTGACATCCGATCTTTTCGTGCGATTGACCCAGAACCACAACTCGCCGCCACGGGTTTCTGGCAGCGGATCACTTGTCAGCACTTCGCAGGCTTCATTCTTGCTGGGGTTCGGCACTTGAATGAAGCGCAGTTGGCCCCCGCTTTCTGGGAACGAAACCGGATAAGCGAGTTGCGTGAAGTTGATCTCTCTGGCGATGCTGTCTTCGTGAGGGCAGTTCGAACTTTGCGTAACGGTTTTCAATCTGGCGGGTGAATAAAGCACGGTGATCGGTTTGGAAGCCACGAAATTCAAGGGCGGCAGCGTCTTCTCATCGTTCGACGCATCTTTATCGGCGTAAACCTCATTCAGCTTCACCGACAAATTCAATTGCTCCTGCGTGACGTAAAGAACGTGATTCAGACTGTCGCTGCCCTGCGCATCAGCGGCATCCGTCTGGAAAACATAAGGCTCGCTCGGCGTGTCAGTGCCTTTGGCCAAGGCTCCGAGACTGAGCGTGAAAGGCGACCCGGCGATTTCATTGCCTGACTGATTGCGTACGGTCAATTGCGCCGTGAGGTCGCGGATGGACGCATATTTGTCGAACTCCAGGCGGTTGGCGTCGAGAAAGACGCGAATCAATAAATCACGATAGCGTACGTAAGGGCCGCTGCGGTCTGAGTCAAAGACGGGCTTATAGCCTTGCTGTACTTCGATGCGGTCAATCTTGAGATCAAGCGGCGATTTCACTTTTACCGTTTGCGCCGGCGCCGTAACGCTGCCTAACTCCGCCGTAATGGTGGCCGTTCCCTGCAACGGAGTCTCACCTGCCCGCAACACCGAAGCGCGGGTGAGTTCCTGTTGCGGCGTTTGCAGCCTGACGTTCAGCACGCCACCTGCGGCTGGCACCGTGAGTGTGGCCGCGCACGGGCCGTTCTCGTAACGCAAACAGCCAAGGCGTGGTTTATCGGTCGTCAGGCTGACTTTGATCAAGTCGTTAAACGAAGTGTCAGTGACGCCGTCTTTTTTCACCGTGATCGTCACCGGGCAATTGTTGGTGGCAACGACTTCGGTTTGCACGGTAATGCTCGCCACTCTGTTGCTGGGAGTGGGCGTGGGCGTGGGCGCAGTGATGGGAGCGAAGTCGGCAAAATCGGTGCCGCCGAATAAGGCAATGCGTCCGCCGCCCGTGAACGTGATGTCAATACGTTGATGGGTAAATACGTTGGGGAATAACAAACCGCGACTGATCTTGCGCAAACTGCAACTGGACGTGACCGACCATTGCTTGGCCGTCAGTTCGATGTTCTGGCGGTCAATGACTTGCGGCGCACAAAAAAGATTGAGAGCCAGGGTTTGCGGTTGGGCGACAAACCCCGCGCTCGAATTTGCGGTGAGATCAACCTTGCCGCTCAACGTAGCCGGCGCATCGAGTACAAGATCGCCATTCGCGTCCAACGTGCCTGAGAGCGGGCCGGCGGGAAAGTTCAAACTGGCCTGCCCGGTGACTTTCGCTCCCTGACATTCATACGAGAGCGGAATCGTTATCGCGGTGGCGTTGGTTTCCCTTTGCAAACTGTTGGGGGGGCATTCGACAGGACGTTTGGCGTCTTCAAATCCCATGCCGTAAATGACCCGCTGGAATTGCACCGTAACCCGCTGCCCTTGTTGCAAGCTGGCGCTGGCTGCCGCAGGCCCCATCCCGGCGGCAAGCAAACCGCGTAATACGTCGCGCTGCGACATGATCCCAATCAAACTGAGCACTAGGAGCATTCCGGCCAATGACAATGTTTTGCGCATAACGATTTCTCTCTTTCCGGGCGTTGGCTCTGCATATAACGGTTTTTAGTTGTGTGCGACCGGCGTGCGCGTGAGGTGTAACGCGGATTAGTAATCCGCGTTACACCTCACGCGCACGCTGTTAGAAGTAATGGTCGCACCCAATCGCAAACCACTATCAGCAGAATCAACTCGCAACTACCAAATGAATAAGCGCAGGCAGCGTTGGTTGCCGCCGCCTTGTTCGACATAGGCTTGAAACAGCATTTCTTCAGCGCGCTGCTCCGGCGCAAGCTCTTTTAACGTGCGCTCTGATTCACCCAGCGGAGCACGGAAATAGAACTTGAGCGTGGGCCGATGCTTCAGGAACAAGTAGCTCTCGCCAAACTCCCGATCCTGATAAATGCCAAGCAACAACCAGCCCGCTAAACAGATCAAGACAGTGCTGACCCCGCGCCGCCAATATCTTTTCCAGTTCATTTAAGACTCGCTATTGAGACTCACTGCTGGTTTGGAGGGGGTCAGGCGTAAGCGCCTTACTGCTCGCGACCTGACCTGTCCTCATCGCTTCAGGTGGGGAAAACGCTGCCGGGGTTTGGGCGTCGGGCATTTCAACCTGAAGCTCGACTGCGCATCCGCAAGCCGGGCAAACGGCGCTCACCGGCAAGCCCGGCAAGCCCGGCAAACCCGGCAAACATTGCTGGCGCACAGTCTGGCGGCGCGTGACGGTGAGCGTGATACGGCGGATTTTCTTCATCAAGCCTCCTGACAACCGACGCAGCTTCAGCGGACGAACCGGTAGCTGCCGTCATATTTCTCATAGCCAGTACTTTCTACGCCGTAACGAGTGCTGCCCTGATAACGAGCCTGACCAGGTAGCATTTCAATCGCCACTGTTCCGCCAGACTCCTTGGTGATTAACCCGGCGTGGGCTGCGGCCACACAGATGCGCGAATCGTCTGTGTAAATGTCTGTTCCCCAAATCTGAGTGTAGGCACCATTAGCCTTACACCTGAAGGCAAAACGCTGATTGTACTTACCACGCAGCTTTAAATGAGTCGGAGCGGTAGCCCAGTCAATGTCATAAGCCGCACCGCCGCCTGCCGCAGTTTTCACCGCCGAATAATGCCCGCGCGCCGGAGAGCGTCCGGTCACGGCGGACATCAGGTAACACATGGCCGCATCGTTCGCGTTGTAAGTTCCGGCTTGAATCCAGGTGAAGCCCTGGCAGTTGGCGTTGTTGGCACAATCGGCCTGACATTGGCTGAACTCGGGTCGCTGGTGATAGGTAATGCGCGTCCCGTTGTAGCTCATATTATCCTCTCTGGTCCCAAAGTTCTGGGCATAGGCGAGCGCGAGAAGAGTCATCGTCAATAAGCAGGTCAACAGACAAATCTTGAATTTCATAAAGTCTCCCGGTTGTGATGTAGGGCTGCGCCGCAGCTTCTTGCGCCGCCCGTGCTATACTCGAATCCGTTTACTCCAGTTTTGCTGCGGCGCTTTTTTC
>JABFSD010000080.1 GCA_013140935.1 Acidobacteriota bacterium | reverse complement strand
GCGGGACAGGCTAGCTTGAAAGACGACCAAGCCGTCGTCGGTGGGGGAATCGATGACTGGTAACTACAACAGCGGCGTTCCCTGCTCGGCCAGTCGTTTGAGTTTCATGTTCAAAGTTTGTACGCGCACGCCTAACAAACGCGCCGCTTTGGTTTGACTGTTGCCGGTTTGGCGCAACGCCGTCGTTAGCAGGTTGCGTTCGTAATCTTCGACTAACTGTGACATCTCAATACCGCTTTCCGGCAGCGTCCGCAGTTGCGCAAAGCGTATGCGCGTCGGCAGACATTCATCGGTCACTTGATGCGGCGGCACTTGCGCGAGGGCCGCGCGTAACACGCCCGCCAACTCTTCCAGATTTTCCGGCCAGTCGTAATCCGTCATGGCTTCTAGTGCTTTCGGCGAAAGCGTGAGCGCACGCCGGTTCGCCTGTTCCGTCAACCGCCGTAAGAGTTCGCCGGCAATGGCGGGAAGGTCAGCGCGGCGTTCACGCAGCGGACGAAGCACGACGCGGTAAGGACGCAGCAATTCGAGCAAGCCCTGCGCGACGCGGCTTTCCGTCGCTGAGGGCGCAGCGGTCACGTCGGCGACCAAGATCAAGCGCTGTTCCGCCGCCTCGTCGCGCAGCCAGTGACGCTCTTCGAGATAAACCCCCAGACGTTGATGGAGCCGGGGCGACAAGCGCGTCAACTCATTCACAAAAACCGTCCCGCGCGCCAGGCTCTGCAAAACGCCCGGACGTGCCATTTCACCGAATAACAACAGGTGTAAGGCTTCTTCGCTGAGCGCGTGCGCATTGATGGCGATGAACGGTTGCCGCGCCTGTGCGCTCGCCTGATGCAGCGCGCGCGCCAGTTCTTCCTGTCGCAACCCAGCCTCGCCCAGCAACAACACCGGATGCACCTGCTGCGCCGCTTGCGTGATGAAGGATTGCAGTTCACGGGCGTGCGCGCTTTCGCCCTGACAACCCAGATAAGCCAAGCTATCGGGCAAAGGCGCTTCCGCGCGTAAGTACGCGACCGGGGGTGACACGCGATGAGCCAACGGCAAGACAGACGACATGGTCTTAGTATTGTCTGCGCGCGCAGCGTAAATGTCGTCATCGCGTCGTAAAAGCTACGTCAAAGTTGTCATCGAATCGTAAAAGGCGGGCGACTGAGGCGAGCGTGAAGGCACATCAAAAAGGCACATCAAAGATGAAGGGTTGCCCATCGGATCGTCGTTGCGTCCCTGGTAGTGCGCCCTACCACAACGACAACCTTGCTGATGGGCAACCCCCCATCTTGTCTACCGACCAAGCGACAAAACAGCGCGACAATGACGCAAGACGTTCCCCACAAACATCTCACACCTGTCGTGCGGCACTTGCCGTTTGCGGTCAGTAACTCAGAAAGCTGGCAGAACGATACGCGAGGGGACCGCGTACGCCGTTGTAGGAATAGGAGGGGAATTGAAGGACAGAATCTATTTCAAACTAACCGTTTCAAACTAACCGTGCGCCCGGAAAATGCTCTCATCCCAATGGGGGGGGAACTCACACCCAGCCAACACCTCACATTTTCCAGGCGCACCCGTGCGACGATATGACCGCCGCACCGATGCCATCCAAGAAATGGGAAAACCAAAAAAACGTTGCAGAAAAATTGACAGGCCGTCGTCAGTTTTTTTGATCGCGTAACTGATAATCGTTGGCGTTGAGCGACGCCATAGGCACATCGCACTCAACGTAGCGCTCCTCGCCCGCCACGCGCAGACGCGATTACGGCAGTGACCACCAGCGACCAACGCCAGCCGTAAGAAACTCGACCAGCAGGGCGTAACAGAAATACGCACAGGAAACACCTACGTCGGCGTTTTCCCCGCTGTGAATAAAGCTGGGGATAAAGATTGAGATAAGTGCTGATGCAAGCTGCGCGCAAAGGCCGCGCGTTCCTGCAAGGCGGGCAAATCGGCCATACGGACTTCGAGTTTTTCGGCTTCGGCGGGCGTCAATTCCTGGCGCGCCCAGGCATCGAGTAAGTCATCGCGTTCTGCCAGCAATGCCTCGTGCCAGTCAGGTTCGGTAAAGCAACGTTCTTCCAACGATTCGACTACGACTTCTTCCAGCTCACCCAACAGATAAGCCCGCCATTGTTTTTTGCTGATTTGCTCGTCGTTCATCATCCATACCTCCTACGCCAACCGCCATAGGGGAATCCATACTCAAATCCGCGCAGCCTGTCGCTGCCTAACAATGGGAACCGGTGAAAAACATTGCAGATAATTTTAGCGCCCCCGCTTCAGACAGCGCGTAACGCAATCTTCGAGCTTGTCGCGCAACCGACTGGTACGCACGCGCAAATTAGCGACCGTCGTACCATAACGCGCTGCCAGCACCTGGCGCTGGCGAATCTTGTCGCCGCCGCTGCCGTGATAATAGGCGACGATCAGTTCGCGCTCTGCCGGGGTCAGCCGTTGCAGGCATTCTTCCAAACAACGCAAGCGCCGTTCCTGCTGCCGCTCTTGATCGGCGGCTTCGAGAATTTCGAGAGGAGTGCGCGGGGAATAACGACTGGGGAGAGCTTCGCTTTCAAGCGCGACTTCGCTGACGGGATGGCGGCGGCGCTCGCGCCAGAGGTTACGCGCCACTGCGTAAAAATAATGGCGCGGATGCGCCGCATAAATCTCGCGGCCTTCGTCCAGACGGCGCGCGACGCGATTGAAGACCTCGTCCGCTTCGTCTGCCGGATGAAAACCGGTAGGGTGAAACTCGAAAAACGTGATCAGCGCGCGGCGAATTTCTTCGTAAAGCTCCGCCGCCGTTTCACGATCAGCTTCACAATCATCTGCCAGACTGGCGAGCAATCGGGCAAACTGCCCCGGCGTGAGACCGCGCGGCTTGCGCACGCGCGAACCGGGAGGCGTGGTTGACATAAGACGTACCTATAGCTGCTTTCTTAACGACCCTTGGCGCGAGGTCGTTGCGTGGATCAGTCAGGGATAAGCGCACGCCAATCAGACAGGGACCGTCAGAAGTGGCGTGCCGGAAACCTCAAGCCGACTATTTTTCACCATTCACCTCGTAACATAAACGCTGCTCAAGCATACGGCGATTGCCAACGTTTATCGCGCCATAACGAAAGCGGCGCGCGGGGCGGCAGTTTTTTTCTTCGTGCGGCGACGCGTCAATTGCGGGGCGAAATGGACATAGCGATATTGGCTCAGATCAGTGTTGAACGCCGTAAGGCTCAACTAGACCGGGAGTCAGCCTGAACGAATGGGGTACAGCTTAATTGAGGACGAAGGGAAGAATGCGTTGGGGAACGCGGGGAAAAGATAAAAGAACACGGGCGATTTGCCAATCCCCCTCAATTCACGTGTTCGCTTTCTGTGACGGAACCCACCGACTGAATCAGCAACACAGGCAAGAGGCGTTCGGCGAATACGTTGGAATTGATCAGCGTTTGCACGATGTAATGACCGGGTTGCATAAACGCCGTGTTAACGAAAACCGTCACGTTGTCAGCATAGCCATCAAACGGAACTTCAAAACTGGCAGGTTGCGAAACGGCAACGGCCTGACTGCGATCAGGCGTGAGAATGCGAACTTCGCTTAAAAACTTCCCGGTGCCGCGCCAGTGATTGACGACGGCGAATTTGAAAAGTTGGACGGGCACTTGCGGCACGACGATTTGATGCATCACGCCCATCAAGCTGAGTTGTTGTGAGGCTTCAAAACGCACATCTTCGCAAAAGAGCGTGTATTCGAGTTTCAATTCATTCGTCATAAAACACCTGTGGCGCAAGAGACTATCTTGCGCCACATTGAATCAAGCACAGGTTAATCAAGGCGTCCGGCGTAAG
>JABFSD010000380.1 GCA_013140935.1 Acidobacteriota bacterium | reverse complement strand
AAACATGATTGTTCGTATCCGCAAGGTCAGTGGATGTTCTCATCGCATTGAACATCCCGTTTTAGCACGCTTGTGTGAAACGCCGATTGGCTTGCTCAAAGCTGGATTCTTCTCCCTCCGGTTTGCGGCTGATCGCGTTCCGGGCAAGCGTGCTTTTTTCTATCCGCACGGAAACCGCCACCACAACTTGAGATAAAACCACCAGCCGCTTTCGCCTTGCATCACCTGGCTTGGCGAGTGAATTGCACTGATACGACAACAAAGTGAGGTGCAATTTGCTTTGTGTCATTGTTCCCGTTCTCAATGAAGCCAAAACGCTGGCGGCAGTCGTTGCCTTTGCCCGCCGCAGTTCTCTAGTCAGCGAAATCATCGTGGTGGACGACGGTTCGATTGACGATTCGCCCGCCATCGCCCAAGCCGCCGGAGCCAAAGTGATTACCAGCACGTTGTTGGGAAAAGGGGCTTCGATGGAAGACGGACTGCGCGCAGCCCGCTACGATCTCTTGCTTTATCTCGACGGCGACTTGCAAGGACTCGCCGATGATCTGATCGAACGGATGCTGGCACCGCTGCACAACGGCGAAGCCGATTTCGTCAAAGCGCGGTTTCAACGTTCGGCAGGCCGCGTCACGACCCTCACGGCGCGTCCGCTCTTGCGTACTTTTTTCCCTGAACTGGCGCGTTTCGATCAACCACTCGGCGGCATCATCGCCGCGCGCAAATCCATACTCGAACCGTTGGCGTTTGAAAACGATTACGGCGTAGATGTCGGCTTGCTCATTGACGCCGCGCAAAACGGCGCGCGCGTGGCCGAAGTGGACATCGGCACGCTGGAACATGACAGCCAACCCCTCGACGCGCTGGGCGATATGGCTACGCAAGTGACGCGCGTGATTCTCGAACGCGCCGCGCGTTATGGCCGCTTGCAACCGCAATTCATGAGCGAAGTGCGCGAAGTCGAAAGACAGATGCAAGCCGAGTTGGCCGTCGTGATGCAACGCATCGGCAAACCGCAACGGCTGGCGCTTTTCGACATGGACGGAACGCTGGTGAACGGGCGCTTCGTGTCGGAACTGGCCCATCACACCGGTCGCACGGCGGAACTGGCCCGCTTTCTCGATAACCCCGCGCTGAATGCCGACGCACGCACGCGGCAAATCGCCGCGCTGTTCGCAGGCGTTCCGCAAAGCGTTTTTACCGACATCGCGCGTCGTTTGCCGCTGCTGCCCCACGCCGAAGCCGTCGTCATCGCGCTGAGAAAAGCCGGTTATCGCGTCGGCATCGTGTCTGACAGTTATTTCATTGCGACCGAAACTTTGCGGCGGCGCGTGTTTGCCGATTTCAGCATTGCCAACGTCATGGAATTCCGCGACGGCATCGCTACCGGAGCAGTCAGACTGGCTCCGGCGTTGATTCACTCGGCGGGCTGTCGGCGACACGCTCATTGCAAAGCCAACGTGATGCGCCACGTCCGCGAGAAAATGCACCTGGGAGCGGAAAACGTGCTGGCCGTAGGCGATGGTGAAAACGACATTTGTATGTTGCAGGACGCAGGCTGCTCGGTCGCCTTTCAGCCGAAGAATCAACGAGTCAGCGCCGCCGCGCGATATGTCGCCTGGCATGCGCTGACAGAAGTTCTGGCTTATGAACGCGCCGCCTTGCGCGACACGCCAACGGTGAACCCAGTTGTAACCGTCCCGCCTAAAACCATCCTGCTGGCCGGAGCCGGTGAGCTGTTGCGAAGCTGGCTGGCAAGCCTCACCGCCGCAACGCCAGTGCAAATTGACGAAGCGCCTGACGCGCCGACGTTTCTGTCTTGCACGGCGCAGCAGCAATATGACTTGATCATTTTGCATGCGCCGCCTTCGCTTACCGACGCGCTCGCGTGGGTAAAACAAATTCGGCAAAACGACCCGGCGGCCAAAGTCATGGTGCTGGCGCAACCTGCTGCGCCAGCCAACGTCGTGGCCCTGATGCAGCAACACGTCTTCGGTTTTTTCAGCGAGCCCATCGAGCGCGAGCGGTTCGTCAGCTTCGCGGCACAGGCGCTGGAACTCACCGACTGGGAAGACGGCATAGAAGTGCTGTCGGCCTCACCGTCGTGGCTCGCGTTGCGTTTGCGTTGCCGCAAGCTAACCGCCGAACGCCTGTTGCAATTTATGCACGAACTGAAAACCGACTTGCCGACGACGGAACGCGAAAACATCGGCACGGCCTTTCGTGAAATGTTGCTGAACGCCATCGAACACGGCGCAGCATTTGACTCGCATCAAATGGTGGAAGTCAGCTATGTGCGCACCAACCGTGTCATCCTTTATCAAATTCGTGATCCGGGTCAGGGCTTTTCGCTGGACGCGCTGCCGCACGCCGCTATTTCCAATCCGCCGGAAAATCCCACCGAACATATTCTTTATCGCGTGCAGCAGGGCTTGCGCGCGGGCGGCTTTGGCATTCTGATGGCGCGCAATCTCGTTGACGAATTGTTTTATAACGACAAGGGAAACGAAGTGCTGATGCTCAAATACCTCAATTGAAGTAACAAATTTCAAAACGACGGAAGGATGCTTGAATGACTTTGTTGATAACGGTCTTCGCGCCCATTGTTGCGATAGCCGCAGGCGGCGGGCACGCTCAATTATTTCTGACGCTATTCGTGATGTATGTCGCAGCCAAACTGGCGGCGGAGTTGTTCGAGCGATTGAAACAACCTGCCGTCGCCGGTGAAATCCTCGCGGGCATCGTCATCGGCCCCAGCGTGTTGCAATTGGTTGCTCCTACCGAATTAACCAATGCGCTGTCAGAAATCGGTGTCGTCTTTTTGCTCTTTCTGGTGGGCCTCGAAACCAAACCCGACGACCTCTTTCGCGTCGGCGCGCGTGCTTCGCTGGTCGCAGTGCTGGGCGTGATCGTGCCTTTCATCGCGGGCTTCGTGCTGTTGTGGTTGTGGGGCAAGCCGCACATCGAATCCATCTTCGTCGGTGCGGCAATGGTGGCGACTTCGGTCGGCATCACGGCGCGCGTGCTGGGACAAATGGGGCTGCTCAATTTAGAAGTCAGCCGCATCATTCTCGGCGCGGCGGTGATTGACGACGTGCTGGGTTTAATCATCCTGGCCGTCGTCAGCAGCATGGCAAAAGGCGGCGTTGATTATTGGCAAATTCTGGCGATTGCGGGGTTGGCGATTGGCTTCACGATTTTTGTGGCGCTGGTCGGCGCGCGCGCCGTCAATCGCATTCGCCCGCGCGTCGCCCGCTTGCGCGTAGGTAATTCGTGGCTCGTTTTCGGACTGTCGCTATGTTTGGGCTTGGTGCTGTTGGCGAATTACATCGGCGTCGCCGCGATCATCGGCGCGTTTCTCGCCGGTATGTCGCTTTCCGAAGCGACCGAAGACACAGACATGCCGCATCAGGCTGAAGCCGTGACTGAATTCTTGTTGCCGTTCTTTCTCATCAGCATTGGCATGCAGTTGCGGCTCGATGTTTTTTTGAGCAAAGAAGTCATCCTGCTGTCGCTGCTGGTCACGGTGCTGGCGGTGCTGACGAAACTTTTCGGCTGTGGCTTGGCAGCCTTGCCGCTCGGTCGCCGCAAAGCCGCGCAAATCGGTATGGGCATGGTTCCGCGTGGTGAAGTCGGCATCGTCGTCGCACAACTCGGCTTGAGTTTGGGCGCGGTGAGCGATGCGATTTACGGCGTCGTGTTGGTGATGGCCGTGGCGACGACGCTGATTGCGCCGCCGTTTTTAGTGCGCCTATTTCGCGGAGAACAGCGGGAAGACAGCGCAGACATCATCCCGCTTTCGCCGATTGCGTGAAGTCATCCGCCGACGTGAATCGAGGGACGCAGCGCGGGATTCGGTTCGGCCTGCCGCAAGATTTCGTGCGTTACCGGCGCGGTGTCGCCTTCGCCGAGCATGATGAATTTCAGCGCATAAGTGAACGGATTGCCTTCCGTCCAGCCGAAGTAAGCGTGGGGTTGCGTTTGATGTTCGTCGCGCAGGTGCAAGAGCAACGCCGCGATGGCATTGGGTACGGCGGGGCTTTTGGTGCGCAGCACGTAAAAGTCGCCGACCTTGACGCCGCGCACGCGCATCACGCCGGAAAAGTCTGAAGCGTCGCCGATTTTGATTTCGAGAAAGATGATCGGATCGGCTTCGGGGATATGGTTGGCTTCGCGCTTTTCTTTTTCTTTGTAGCGGTATTCGTTCACATCGCCGATTTCGCGGCGGTTGGCGACGATGCGCACGGTGCGTCCGCGACAGGTGGCGTTGTTGATGAACTCTTTAGCTACGTCATCTAGAACGACCTTTTCTACGCGCAACTCGGTCGAGCGCAGCGCGCGCGAGATAAGCGAGGCAATGGTAATTGCGCCGATGAAAAACAGCGCGATCTTCATGCCTTGCGGGACTTCTTTGACGTTCACAATCGTGGTGTAAGCGAAGATCAACGCGACGACGCTGTAAAACCAACGCGACGTTTCGCGCTTGCGCCACGCGAGCAAGGCGACGGCGACCGCGCCCGAACTCATCAGCATCAAGACGCCGGTGGCATAAGCGCCGCCCTGTGCGTTCACATCGGCTTTGAACAAGATCGTCACGATGCAGGAAATCACCGTGTATACGATTACCAGCGGTCGCGTAGCGCGTGCCCACTCGGGAGCCATGCCGTAACGCGGCAAATAACGCGGCACGATATTCAGCAAGCCCGCCAGCGCCGAAGCTCCGGCAAACCAGAGAATCGTGATCGTACTGATGTCATAGACCGTGCCGAAAATATCGCCGAAATGCGTGTGCGCGAGATAGGCCATCGCGCGTCCGTAAGCTTCCTGCCCAGCCTGAAACTTTTCCGCCGGAATCAACATCGTCGTCACCAGACTGCTGCCCATCAGCATGAAACTCATGATGACGGCGGCAGCGGTGAGCAGCTTGCGCGCGTTGTTGATGCGTCCGGTGGGTTTGCGTTCGGTGTCGTCAGGGCCGCCTTCGACGAGCGGCATGACTACGACGCCGGTCTCGAAACCCGATAAGCCGAGTGCGAGTTTGGGGAAGAGCAACAAGGCTGCGCCGAGCATTCCGATGGGAGTCGGATACGTCGTGAAAAGCACGTTTTTCCAGTCCGCGATTTTGGAAGGGTCAGCCGCGATCATCATGAAACCTTTGGCGATGATGACGATGTTCAAGCCGATATAAACGATGACGATGACGACGGCGAGGCCGATGGCTTCGTTGAATCCTTTCAGGAAGACCGCGCCGAGCAGCGTGATGAGGACGATGGTGATGCCAATCGGATAATGCCAATAATGCGGCCAATAAGGATTTTCGATCACGTGCGCCGTGGCGTCAGCCGCCGACAGCGTAATCGTTATGATGAAACTCGTCGCGGCGAAGCCCAATAAACACAGCACGAAAAACTTGCCGCGCCAACGAGGCAGCAAATCCTCAAGCATCGAGATCGAACCGTCGCCGTGCGGGCTTTCGGCAGCGACGCGGTGATACATCGGCAGCGCGCCAAAGAGCGTCAGCAACACCAACACCAACGTCGCCAGCGGCGACAACGCACCGGCTGCGAGAAAGGCGATGCCCGGTTGATAGCCCAACGTGGAAAAATAATCTACGCCAGTGAGGCACATCACTTTCCACCATGAGTGAGTGTGATGTTGTCCGGCTTTTTCGTGCGGGCCGGCGGGTTCTTTGACCGTACCGGCAAGCAACCAGTTCACGAAAGGGCTTGCCGATTTGGGCGGCGCAGTTGCGGCAGACATGGGCGTATGTGCTTCCTTGTGGGGATGGATGATGGTGTCTATCGAATTTTATCGAACTTTATCCGCCCACATGAATTGCTGGACGTTTATCTGGATCAGATTCGGCTTTGCGCAATATCTCGCGTGTGACCGGTGCCGTGTCGCCTTCGCCGAACGCAATGAACTTGAAGGCGTAAGAAAGCGGGCTGCCTTCCGTCCATCCGAAATATGCGTGCGGCAAGGTGTCGTAATTGTCCCGAATGTGCAAGAGCAAGGCGGCGATGGCGTTAGGTACCGCCGGATTTTTGGTGCGCAAAATGTGGTAGCCGCCGATCTCTACGCCACGCACGCGCATCACGCCGGTGAATTCCGAAGCGTCGCTGATGCGAATTTCGAGAAAGATAATCGAGTCTTCTTTGGGAATGTGATTGTCCGCGCGTTTCTCTTTTTCCTTGTAGCGATATTCCGCCGCGTCGCCGATTTCGCGGCGATTGGCGACGATGCGAATTTCCTGTTTGGCCTGAATCGCTTCGCTGATGAAGCGTTGCGCGAGTTCATCCAACACGACTTGATCAACGCGCACTTCAGTGGCGCGTTGGGCGCGTGAGATGAGCGAAGCCGCCACGATCCCCAAAATGAAACACGAGGCGATCTTGACGCCGTCGGGGCGTTCATAAACGTTAAGCACTGTCGTATAGACAAAGACCAAAGTGATGAGAGCGAAGGCCGCTTTCAGCCAGGGCTTGCGCGTGACTGAAAGCGTCACCGCCAACGCGGCGGAACTCATCAGCACGAGCACGCCCGTCGCATAAGCGCCGCCTTGCGCTTCGACATTGGCTTTGAAAACAATCGTCACGATGAAGGCAATCGCCGTATAGACCAACACCAGCGGACGCGAAGCCCGCGCCCAATTCGGAGCCATGCCGTAACGCGGCAAATAACGCGGCACGATATTCAACAAACCCGCCATCGCCGAAGCGCCCGCAAACCAGAGAATCGCAATCGTGCTCAAGTCGTAAGCCGTGCCGAATACGTCGCCGAGATAGGTGTGCGCGAGATAAGACAGCGCGCGTCCGAAGGCCTTGCCGTTGTGTTCGAATTCGCGGGCGGGAATCAATAGCGTCGTTACGAAGCTGCTTGAAATCAATAGCACGCTCATAATCAACGCGGCGCTCAACAACAGCTTGCGCGTATTGCGAATGCGTCCGACGGGTTGGCGTTCGGTGTCGTTCGCATCGCCCGCCACGAGCGGCATGACCGCTACGCCCGTCTCAAAGCCAGAAAGACCCAGTGCCAGTTTAGGAAACAGCGTCAAGGCGACCAGCAAAATCCAGACGGAGTTTCCGTTGACTTGCGGATGATTGAGCATCGCGGTTTTCCAATTGGGGAGGGCTTCGGGGTGTTGCAACACGTGATAAGCGCCGACCGCGATGGTGATGACATTGAGCAATAGATAAGCCGCAACCAGAAAGATCGCCAGACCGATGGCTTCCTTGAAGCCTTTCAAAAAGACTGCGCCTAACAATGCGATGAGCACCAGCGTGACGAGAACGGGATGATCGAGCCAATGCGGTACGAAAGGATTGTGAACAATGTGTTCCGTCGCGTCGGCGGCTGAGAGCGTAATCGTGATAATGAAATCGGTGGCGACGAAGCCTAACAGCACAAGTACGAAAAACTTGCCTTTCCAGCGCGGCAGCAGATTTTCGAGCATCGAGATGGAGCCTTCACCGTGCGGGCTTTCGGCGGCGACGCGGCTGTAAATCGGATAAGCGCCGAACAGCGTCAACAGCACCAATACGATAGTTGCAATGGGCGACAATACGCCCGCCGCGATGAAGGCGATGCCGGGCTGATAGCCGAGCGTAGAAAAATAATCTACGCCGGTGAGGCACATAACCTGCCACCACGAATGGGCGGGGTGTGCGTGTTCGGTGTCGTGCGCTCCGGCTTTTTTGCTCGTGCCTGCCATCAGCCAGCGTACGAGCGGATTAGAATGAGACACCGAAGAACTCGAATCTGTCATGAAAAAATCCTCTCAAAACGATACGCCTGATCTGTTGGCATAGGGGCGACCTGAGATGCGGTCACAATCGTCGGTAAATGGTGGAGTAGGTAAATGATGCATGAAGCGTCACGTATGCTAGGCATCGCGCCCAAGCAAGGCAAGCTGAGATTGCCATCACGTTGGGTAATGCGGGGATAAAGTTACGTCTCATCTCTTTCTGTTAATGAAGCGTAGTGCAACCTGTTCGTTGTGCGTGGCAATCAGACGCGCCGTCAACCAAGACAGACACGATACGTTTTAATCTGGCAGCGCGACACTGTGGCAAGGTATTCGCTAGCAGTTGTGTAGTGTTGCTGAAATGACTCTAAAAGTCCGGTTTTAAGCCAGCCGCGTGAAAGCGAGTGGAAAAATTTTCCTAATCGCTTCCTCGTAAGAATAGGTTTGCTTGAACTGATGGCAGCTAACGCGCACCAACATTTTCCCCCTGCCAAATTCTTTCTTCAGAGTTCGCCTCTTCTCACCAGTGCGGCTCTCTTGAAATTTGTAGCTTACTTTTCAAGCTGCACGTTCTTTCCCGACAGTTTGTGTCTCCTCACAATTTAGTTCGGCAAGCGTTTGCTATTAACGGCGAAGGCTGCTTTGCGTCCCGTTCGCGGGGCGGTTGGTAGTCGCCTTTGGTCAGTCGAAGTGTGTTTACGCGACGGCTTTATCAAAGCGCGACTGTATCCCCTGAAGCTAAGACAGGCGTGGGCTTGCCCCTCCTGTTTAATTACTTAACGTTTCAATCCAACCGAAAAACCTGGAGGAATGATTTATGTTCTTAGATTCTGTGAAAACATTTGTGAAAGAAGAAGAAGGCCAAGACGTCGTCGAGTATTCGTTGTTACTCGTGCTGATTGCGGCGGCTTCGGTGTTCGTCCTGACCGCGATGGGGTCGAGCATCACCTCGATTTTCAGCAAGGTGAATACGCGGTGGTCTACGGCTGACAAGGCGATTAGCTAATGGTTCAAGGCGTAGCGCGGGTTAGTAACCCGCGCTACCACTTGCGTGCGCACTTGTGGAAAAGCCTGTGGATAAGCTGTGAAAACGGTGCAACAAGCTGTGAATCTGCTGTGAATAAATGGTGGAAAACGTTTTTCGGTTCAGCAGCTTACCCGGATTTATCCAGTACAAGTGCATTCGCAAAAATTCGAGGGAGCAAAAGATGGTGCTTGCAATAGGCAAGCGATGTGTAGAGAATCGCGGCGCTTCATTCCCCAGACGCCGCCTGCGTCTAGCGATAATCCAATTAAAACTTGATTGAATGTCAGCTTGGGTCAGGCTCGTCTGCGCGCTCCGAATGTATATGGTGAAAGGTAAACGGTGACAGGTGGCTGGCGTCGCGTTCGCGCAGGTGAGTCAGTGACCAAAGCTATTTGAGTAATGCCCAAAGCGGAATGGCTGAATTATGCGTGTGTGCCTGTGTTTATCGTAACGACTTTCGTTTTACTCGTTGCGCTGTCTGATTGGCGCACGCGTCGCATTCCGAACGCTTATGTTTTTCCGGCGATGGTTTTGGGCTTGGCGCTCCACGCCACGCGCGGTTGGAACGGTCTGGAGTTCAGTCTGAAAGGACTCGGACTCGGATTCGCCCTGTTGATCCTGCCTTATGTTTTCGGCGGGATGAAAGCGGGCGATGTTAAGTTCCTTGCCGCGATTGGCGCGTTAGTCGGCGCGACAGACGTGTTCCGCGCGTTGCTGATGACGGTGTTGATCTATCCGTTGTTAGCCATCGTGCCCGTCTTGCGCGCAGGCAAGTTGAAACTCACGCTGCTGCGGTTTGGCCGCGTATTTTTCAACTTTCTCGGTTTCTTTTTGCCGGGTTCTAAGCTTTATGCCCAGCAACTGGAAAGCCGCGACGATAAGAGCATCGCTTCGGTGACGACGCCTTTTGGCGTAGCCATTGCCGCCGGAACGTTGTTGGCGCTGTTTACTGATTGGTTACGCTAAGTTCGCCTTCCACATCGCATCTTCAATTGCATCCTGCCTTAAAGCATCCCTCAAGCTCTCGCGTTGAACGACATGAAATTTGCCGCTGCCGCGCCATCTGATTGGTTGCGACGCAATAAAAAACAAGGCGGGCAATCCATTATCGAATTCGCCCTGATTCTGCCGATGTTGTTCTTGATGTTGGTGGGCGTGGTCTATATCGCGCAGGGTTTCAATTTGCAGTTGGTCGTTTCGGGCGCGGCTTACGAAGGCGCAAAAGCCTGGGCGAAAGGGCAACCGGGTTCGGGTTTCAAAAACTGTACGCCGCCGCTGTGCGATGCGAGCGCGGGCAGCCAGTTGAACTTTGAGGCTTACGTGATGTCGTCGGTGCGGCGCTATTTGTCGAACAACGGATTCAACGGCGACGAAGCCTGTTTCTTTGTCCCCAATGGGAAGACGGCGGCGGCGATTCAGACGCGCGCCGAGATTTATGACAACGACCGCGAGAAGATTTATTTGCGCGTGCTTTATCCGTATGACTTGCCCGTCGGCAATTTTGCTGCGGGCTATGAACGCATCTGGGTGAGCGCGACCTGCGTGATGAAACGCGGCAGTTAGGTAATGAGAGCAAGCAAGCAACGGCAAACATTCTGGAACGAACGCGGGCAATCCATGTTGGAGTTTGCGCTGCTCGCGCCGCTGTTGCTTTCGATGGTCTTGGCGGTCATCGAGATCGGACGCTTTTGGGGAGCCAAGCAAGGCATCACGAACGCTGCGCGCGAAGGCGCACGCGTGATGCTGTTGCCTTATGGCGTCGGCGCGAAATTCGCTTCGCAGGATGCGGTCAATCAGGCTGCGATTCTGACGACGAAGCAGTTTTTGAATACCACCGGCCTTGCACATGAAGAGCCTGCGGTCAAGATCGAACCGGTTTGGTTTGACGCACAAGGCAAGCGTACGCAGACCGATTTCGGATCACGTGAACTGGCGCGCGGCGACCAGGCCGGGATGCGCATCACTTATGAGTTTGATACGCCGCTCAAGCTGTTGCTGGGCGGGGTTGATGGTTTTATGACGATTCGGCAACAGGTGTTGCTCGATCATGAATGAAGTCTGGGTGCGCCCGCATCCTGCGGGCAGTAAGAAAAGCCGCGTAGCGTTCCTTATTCCAGTGACTCGCTGAGCGAAAACTGAGGAACAAGGAAGGCTTCGCCGCTTTTCTTACTGCCCGCAGGATGCGGGCGCACCCAGAAATTAAGGAGTGCCCACAATGAACCGAAGATTTTTGCTGGCGTTGGCAGGCGCGGGATTTTTTGGCTTGCTGTCTATTCTGGCGGCCAAAAGCTATATCCAGAACAAAGCCAACCAACAGCGCGCGCAAGAAGAAACCGAAGTCGTGATTGCGACGGCGGATATTCCGATTGGGACTGAAATTGCTCCCGATCAAATCGCAGTCGTGAAATACCCTAAGCGCCTGTTGTCGCAGGAAGCCATCATCAAACGCGAAGAAGTCGTCAGCCGCGTCACCGTCGCCGAGATCGCCGCGAAGACCCCGATTCTCACGCGCTATCTCGCATCACCAGGTACGCTCGCCGGATTGAGCGGCGTACTCAAACAAGGCATGCGCGCCGTTTCCGTTCGCGTAGACGAAGCGAGCGGCGTGTCGGGCTTTGTCGCGGCAGGCACTTATGTTGACGTGATTGCCATCATGCCGCCGCAAATGGAAGGCGCGCGTCAGGTGTCGAAAGTCATCCTGCAAAACGTGCGCGTCTTGGCGGGCGGGCAACAGATGCAAACGCGCAATGACGGCAAAGCGACGCTGGTGAATACGATCAGTTTGGAAGTCGCGCCCGCGCAGGCCGAGAAACTTAAGCTCGCCGAACACGAAGGCAAGTTGCAGCTTTCGATTCGCAACACGACCGATCAAATTGTTGAGCATACGCCCGGTGCGACACGCCGCGACGTATTGGCGGACGAATCGCTCGAACGCCGCGCGACCTTTGGCACGCGCAACAATTACGGTGCAGCCAATGCGGCGGCGGCACCTGTGCGTCCGATGCCTGCGATGTTCCCGACCATTCAGATTCCCGCGAATGCGCCCGCGAACGGCACGGCTGCCAAACCGGTCAAGGTCGGCCCTTCGGTTGAATTGATCGAAGGCAGCAAGCGCACCCGCGTAGACATTTTGCAATAGGCCGTTCTTTGTACCCCCGACCCCATCGGCGTTATTGTTTCGGTCAGTATTTGTTCAACGGATTCGCTGCGTTTCGCACCACGAGCGCGGCGACATCAGGAGAAACCCAATGAATCAGTTCAAGCAGTGCCCGAAAAACTTGATTCGTCTTGCATCCCTGCTGCTGGCGCTCGTGTCTTCTTTGACATTGGGTGTCGCAGCGCAAGACGGCATCAAGCATCAGGTTTCATTCAATAACAATCAGCAAACCATCAAGATCGACGTACAAGTCGGCCAGACGCGCATCGTTGATTTCGATTCAGCGTATGAGCGCGTTTCGGTCAGCGACAACAAAGTCGCCGAAGTCGTGCCCGTGTCGGACAAACAAATTCTGGTCAACGGCTTGACCTTCGGGCAGGTAAACATC
>JABFSD010000803.1 GCA_013140935.1 Acidobacteriota bacterium | reverse complement strand
ATCAACACCGTCGCATCGGTCGGCGCAGCTTTGCTGATGAATGCGTAAGTCTCACGCATCTTCGGCGCTTGCCCGACCATGTCGTGGCTGCCTGAGATTTCGGCTTTCAGGCGTTGATTCTCGCTTTCGAGTTGCGTGAAGCGGCGCAGGTTTTCGAGCGCGCTCGCGGTCATACTGGCTACGGCACGCAGCAATTCAAGGTGGTCTTGATCGAACTTGCGTCCGGGCGTGACGATGTCGAGATAGATGACACCCAGCGTCTTGTCACCTGCGGCCAACGGTGCGCATAACAACGCACGAATCTGCGCGAGCAGGGCGCTGTCAGCGGTTTTCAGCTTTTGGTCTACGGCAACGTCGTTGCTTAAGAGCGCAGCTTTTTCTTTCAGCACTTGCCTGATCACGGTGCGGCTCAGTTGCAACGAACCGTTTGCGTCCGCCTTGCGCAACCAGCCTTGCACGGCGGCCTCTACACTTTCGTCAGCCGACTCATCAATCAACACAATCGCGCCGCGTTCGGCGGGAATCACCGCGCCGAGCGAAGCCAGTACGTGTTGTTGCAAGGCTTCAGACTGGCGATGGGCGTAAAGCGTCGCGCTCAGTTTGAGCAGCGCGTTGAGTTCTTCGGCTTCGCGCGAAGAAAGATAGGGCTTCGATTTGGCGATTTCGGCGATGGCATCTTCGGCTTCGGTCGAAGCCCGTCGCAATAGCACCGTGTTTTTGGTGTCGAGTTGCGTGTCGTTGAACTGTACGTTGGTCGCGCTATCGCCATCGGCTTCGTCGAGATAAAGTAATACGGAATCGCCCAGCCGCACGCGGTCACCAGTCTTGAGTTTGTGTTCTTTGATGGGCAGGCCGTTTACGTAAGTGGCGTTGCGGCTGCCGAGGTCGTGCAAGCTGAGAGAGGGGCCTTCACGGTGAACGGCGCAATGGTGGCGCGAGACCGATATATCCGCGATGCAAATTTGATTGTCGAGTTCGCGGCCTAAAGAAACGGGCAGCTTGAGTAAGTTGAAGGTAACGCCTTCAAGCGGGCCGGCGATGACTAACAATTTGGCGGACATGGGGACTCCTCAAATTCGGGGACTAAAGATTCGGTAACTAACCGATCTGTTAGTAACACAAACAGAATCGGTAGTGTTCAGTCGTGGATTGGAATGCGTTGTCAGTGTCGCGCAAACCGTCCGGTCTTTCAATGAAAGGCTTTATCACCAGTCTTTTCAACAGCTTAAAAGATTTTTTGCGAATGGCTTCAACTCGTGGCACGCGCCTTGAGATATAGCTCGGCGTGAGCGGGAACGGTGAGGGAAGTGAAAAACAGCAGGCGTTAAAGCTGGTGGAAAGACCGCAGGGGAGTGACGCCAACTGCAACTCGCAACCCACACCGGTTCCGCAAACAAATGCAGTAAAAACTTATACGACTGGTGAATGCGGTAAACGGCGCGGCGCAAAAGGCGTTTTGCTGGTGGAAACCGCAGGGGAGTGACGCCAATTGAAACCGCGTCTTTACCGCGTTCGCTTTCGTAAAAGTTCATGAATTAAAACGATATTTGACGAGTACGAGAGGTGAATGCGGATAAAGGGTTCGGTGCAAAAGGCGTCAAGCTGGTGGAAACCGCAGGGGAGTGGCGCTAATTGAAACCGCGTCTTTACCGCATTCGCTTTCGTAACTGATTCGCTAGCTTTGCTGGAAGATTTGCTGAGATAAAGATTGAACGACTGACTGACGAACGATATTTGACGAGCAGGAGACGAATTGATCCCCACACGCCCTCAGCCGGAACGGACGGGGGCAGGGCCGTGATAAGCCCTGCCCCGCTCACCGATCTTGAGTTTCAGGCCGCACGCCGCTGTGCAGTGCGCCCACGAGTTTCTTCGATCCCTTTGATAGAAGTGCTGAAAGGCACGGTGTTTCTCCTTCCCTATAACCCATTGGCTCCACTTGGCAGGTCACGCGACCTGCCAATTTTTTTGCCTTCAACTCGCGGACTGACTTCGCCACAAAAAAGCACAGAAGCTACAAAAGCATTCCATCGCCCTTTTGTGGCTTCTGTGCTTTTCTGTGGCGAAGGCCCTTCTGATTCAAAGAGCGAAACCTCCATTCGGAAATCGCTTCAGTTGCCGTCAACTCACGCCGCTTTCTTTCAACTCCAACGTACCCGCCTCCGCATCCAGCGTCGCCATTACGCCCAACGGCATGGTGAGTTGATCGTCGGTGTGCCCGATGGTGAGTCCGGCCAACACAGGGATTTTCAGTTCGCCCAAAATCGCATCAACCGTTTCGCCCAACGAAAAGCCTGCGGCAACGAAGGGCTTGTAATCGCCCGCGCCGCAATCGGCGCATTCGCCAAACACGATTCCTGCCGCTTGTTGCAGCTTCCCCGCCAAGCGCAATTGCGTGAGCATTCGGTCAATGCGGTAAGGCGCTTCGCCTACGTCTTCGATAAAGAAAATCGCGCCGCGCGTATCGGGTTCGTAAGGCGTACCCATCAACGTAGAGATCAAGGTCAAATTGCCGCCGATCAAACGTCCCGTAGCCTTGCCCGGACGCACAGCGCGCAACGTATGTTCAGGCCGCAGCTTGTTTGATTCCGGCGGATTGGTCAGCACGCCGAGCGGTTTCGTTTCAGTCAGCGCCGGTACGAAATGCTTTTGCGTGTAATCGGTGAAGGCCGAAACGGGTACGGGCGAATGAAAGGTGACGAGTCCCGTGTTTTTGTGAATCGCCAGATGCAACGCCGTGATGTCACTGTAACCTGCAAAGATTTTCGGATTGCGGGCAATCAAATCGTAATCAATCCGGTCGAGCAGATGTTGCGCGCCATAACCGCCGCGCACGCAGAACACGGCTTTGACTTCAGGGTCGCGGAACATCGCGTGCAAATCGTCCAGACGTTCGTTGACGGGATTGCCGAAGTAGCCCGATTTTTTCGCGACGTTCTTACCCCACTTCGCGCGCCAGCCGAAATGCTTGATCGTGCGTTCGGCTTTGATGAGCGCGTCGGGGTCGCTGACGAAGGTGGCAGGCGTAATCAATCCGACCGTATCGCCCGCTTGCAAACGGCGCGGACGAATCAACGGTTTGGTTTGCGAGATTGAAACAGTGGCGAGTAACGGAGCCGCAGCGGCTGCCGTAAGAAAGTGGCGGCGAGTGAGCATAAGGTTTCACTTCAGTGGCAAGAACCGCACGCTGTAACGCGGATTAGTAATCCGCGTTACAGCGTGCGGTTCTTGCCTGAGCGCATAGGCAAACTGATTTAACGACCGGCTTGCTGCTGCGGAGCCATCGGCTTGCGCGGCAGTTTTTCGGCGCGCATCGCGGCGTTATACAAAAAGGCGGCCATGATGACCGAAGCCTGTTTCATATCGTCGGCCTGAATGCGTTCGTAAACGTCCATGTTCGAGTGATGCGTGCGCGTGTCATATTCGACCGGGTCTTGAATGAACTGGAAGCCCGGCAGATTCACGGCGTCGAACGACTGGTGATCGGTTCCGCCCGTGTTGTTGATGGTGATCGTCGCCGCGCCCAAATCTTTGAACGGCGCGAACCACGTGCGGAAGATCGCGCGGGCGGCTTCGTTGCCTTGCAAATAAATGCCGCGAATTTTGCCCGTGCCGTTGTCTAGGTTGAAATACGCCGAGAACTTGCCGTGTTCGGGTTTGGCCGTGAAAGGGCCGCCGCCGAAACGTTGCGCCATCGCCGCCGGATCATTGCCCGCCGGCGGGGCGGGGCGGTCGGCGAAATGCTGCCCGACATAAGCGCGCGAACCGAGCAAACCCTGTTCTTCGCCGCTCCACAAACCGATGCGAATGGTGCGACGCGGTTTGACGCCTAACGCTTTCAG
>JABFSD010000368.1 GCA_013140935.1 Acidobacteriota bacterium | reverse complement strand
GTTCATGGGAGCGATCATGGCAATTGGCGTGTCAGTGGCGAATGCCATCTTGTTGCTTACCTTCGCTGAGCAGCAACGCAAAGCCGGCTTGACAGCGAACGAAGCGGCTACGACTGGCGCACGCAACCGCCTGCGTCCCATCGTGATGACGGCGTGTGCGATGGTCGCGGGGATGATTCCGCTGGCTCTCGGTTTGGGCGAAGGCGGCGATCAAAGCGCGCCGCTGGGACGAGCAGTGATTGGCGGATTGTTGGCTTCGACAGCGGCGGTGCTGTTCGTGCTGCCTGCGTTGTATGCAATGGCGCAACGCAAAGTGAGCGCAGCGTCAGCTTCGTTGCATCCTGATGACGTCACTGCCGATTGATTCAAAGTTCGACAAGTAAGGTAAGGCGTCGCCGTAACTCCCAGATCAAAGCAAACACGTTGCGTGCAATGACTCGTTCACCGCGCGCTGGGTCAAGCACTTCAACCGAAAATCGGTTGATAGCGGTGACGACAAAAGCGTGCGCTTCATAACCGCCGTCCAGCGGCGTCAAGTCTACGAATACGATGGGAAACCAACCGTCGGCGACGACTGCTGTCAGTTCTTCAAAGGTCAGATTGTGTTTGGAGGAATTAGCGAAGCCGAGTTGGCGCGCGGCGTTCAGGGCTTTGAATGCGCTCGTGCCTTCAAACGTACAATCGCAAAGGCGGCGCAATTTTGCTTCTGTTACGTCCTGACCAAAACCGGCGATGACCATTTTCAGACACGCCGGTACGCAGGAGTCTTCAGTTTCCTGCTTGTGAAAAGGCGGTTTGGATGGCTTCACGATGCTGCTCGTAATGTTGGCGGGCGCGTTCCCGCATTTCTGTCAACGGCGTGTGGGAAAGCACGTCTTCTGAAATTGCACTGATGATGATTTCTCCTACTTCACCGACCGAACCGATGAAGGGGTAAGTCAATACGACCTTGACGCGCCAGGCTTGCAGCAACGCATCAAGACGCGGTTCAACAGCCAGATAACGATCCGGCAGGTGATCCAACAGAAACCCATTCGCAGCGGATTGGGCTTCGTGCGCAGAGATTTTGGCGACGGCTTGTGCGATCATCTTTCGGCCTCCTTTTATGGTTCGTTCGCAAAGGCTTTTGCGTGACGGCGGGATGATAACACTACGAACGAAAATGTTGACAAGCCTTCCGCGTCAGACGAATAAGCGTCAATTTTTTGCCCGGCGGCGGAAACAGTGTGCGTGGCAACCGTAGCGCAACCTCGCCAAGCATTAGTTTCTACACAAGTCTGTAAGTTCTTTGTTTTCAATAACGGCGTATTTGCCCGATGAACTGTAAGTCCTTTGGAATCAATACCCGTTATGACTTGTGTAGAAACTAATGCTCGCCAAGGTTGCGTTGGTGGTGAGTGGACGCTTCGCTAGCCAGGCGCGGCTTGCCGGACGCACAATCGTGAGCGGCAATCCGTTCCGCCGTAAGGTTCGCAACTCGACTGACGCAATCTCGGCAGCATTAGTTTCTACACAAGTCATAACGGGTATTGATTCCAAAGGACTTACAGTTCATCGGGCAAATACGCCGTTATTGAAAACAAAGAACTTACAGACTTGTGTAGAAACTAATGCTCGGCAGATTGCGCTACGGTTGCCGCGCCGTCTTCTCTTTAACAAGATGCAGAAAGTTGAAGCGCACTCGCGCCAGGCGGTTCGCCCTAAACAAGCCGAAAGGCTTACGACACTTCTCAAGTTGACGAAAAGTCTCACCACTGGCGAGACAAACTCCTATACCACTCAAAAGTGTCAGCAGCGGTGACACAATTGCTGATGAATAAGAAAAACGACATCTCATTCCGAATGCCCTGCCTGCTCGCAGCCATCCTGTTGCTGGCGGCGCTCACGGCGCAGGCGCAACCCGCCATCACCATCACTGCCGACCAATTGCAAAACGGCAAATCCGTCGAACTCGACAAGCTCGGTTGGAAGTATCTTCCAGCTAGTTTGGCGAACGATGATCCGCGCTTTGCCGATCCGCAGTTCGATGATCGTGCGTGGGAAACATTGAGCGGCACAGCGATCACACTCGACAGCATTCCAAAGAGCGGCTGGCGCGGCCTCGGCTGGTTTCGGCTGCGCTTGCAAGTTGACCCGGCGCTCGCCAATCAGTCGTTGGCGCTGGTGATGGTGCATTACGGCGCGTCGGAGATTTATCTGGATGGCAAGCTGGTGCAGCGCTTCGGCACGGTCGGAGCGACGCCGGAGGCGGAAGTCGTTTATAACCCCAACACGCTGCCCGCCAACATTGCGTTAGACGCGCGCGGCGAGCATGTGCTGGCCGTGCGGCATTCGTGTATGGAAATGCGGGATATGTCCGTCGGTTGGGGGAAGTGGATCGTCCGGCAAAGCGCCAGACCAGTCGTCAGCGCCTATGCCAATCGCACCAATAGCTATGGCGCAGGGTTCGGCGTCTCGCTGGTAGAAGCCGGGCAGGCGCGCGATGACTATGTCACCAGGAGGGCAAGCGGTGGGTTATACCTGCTGAATTTCGGACTGCTGCTGGCTATCGGGCTATTACATCTGCTGCTGTTCTGGTTCTATCCGAGTCAACGCGCCAATCTTTTCTTTGGCTTGTTTGCTTGCGCTTCTGCCGCCAGCAACATCGTCTACTACCGTTGGAGCCTGAGCCATCAAAGTGCGACAGGGATTCTGTTGCAGAACGGAACGAACAATACACTCACTTTGCTGGCGTTGGGAACGCTGCTGGCATTTATGTACACGGCGTTTGCGGAGCGTATTCCCAAATGGTTCTGGGGTTGGGTTACGGCGGCGGCGCTCTATATTCCACTGAATTCAATTTTTGTGGGATTGGCCGAGACACGTCATTGGTACTTGTATATTCAGGCGCTGACCTGGTTCGCCGTCATTGAGGTTGCACGGGGAATGAGCAAGCCCATCAAGAACAGGGGTCCGGGCGCGTGGATCGTCGGTGCTGGAATGCTCGTTTACACCTTGTACATAACACTTGTCTTGTTGATTCTGGTGAGAAGGTTGTCAGGGACGGGCTTTTCAATCACGATCAGGAGTGTGGTCGTCATCTTCCTGACCGGAGCCGTTTCGATCTTCCTCGCCCGCCAATTCGCACGCACGAACCTGCACCTTGAAGCGCAACTCGTCCAGGTCAAACAACTCTCCGCCGCCGCGCTGGAACACGAAAAAGTCAAAGCTGAAAACGACCGCCGCGCCGCTGAACTCGAAGAAGCCCGCCAGTTGCAGCTTTCGATGCTGCCGAAGAAATTGCCCAACCTGCCGCATCTCGACATCGCCGCGTATATGAAAACCGCTTCGGAAGTCGGCGGTGATTACTACGACTTTCATTTGGGCGAAGACGGAACGTTGACGATTGCGGTGGGCGATGCGACGGGGCATGGATTGAAAGCGGGTACGATGGTGACGGCGACGAAAAGCCTGTTCGATACGTTGGCTTATCATCCCGACCTGCCGCACATTTTCGAGCGGCTGTCGCGTACGCTGAAACGGATGAATTTGCGCGGGCTGTTTATGGCGATGACGATGGTCAAGCTCAAAGGCCGTCAGTTGTCGGTGTGCATCGCGGGCATGCCGCCCGTCTTGATTTATCGCGCCGCCACGAACGAAGTCGAAGAACTCGTGCTCAAAGCCGTCCCGCTCGGCAGCCTCACGCGTTATCAATACCGACAGGAGGAACTGACGCTGGCGACGAACGATGTCGTGCTGTTGATGAGCGACGGTTTGCCCGAACGCTTCAACGCGCAGGGCGAGATGCTGGATTACGCCGCAACCAAACGCGCCTTTGCCGAAGCCGCTGCGCAAGCGGCTCCGTCACAGA
>JABFSD010000160.1 GCA_013140935.1 Acidobacteriota bacterium | reverse complement strand
CCCAGTCTGCGCCGCCGCACCAGCCCTTGACGCCTTTCGCGGTGACTTCGCTCAGATATTGGTTGTAACCCGCCGCAAAGCCTTCGGCGAGGTCGCGTTCGTCCTGTCCCATCGTCTTGAGCGTCGCGCGGGCCTGTTCATAAAGCCCCAGCGCGCGCATCGTGATGTCGCTGTTGACGTGGCGATTGTTTTCGCCCGCGCCGAAATACTTCGCGCGTTCGCCGCGCACTTTGACGATTTGATCGGCCAGCGAACACAGATGGTCTTGCGCGAACGCATAGCCTTCGCCGAAACCCAGACTGCCGTAATCTTTCGCCGTGATGTGCGGAATGCCGTGACTCGTGCGGCGAATCTCGGCGGAATACTTTTTGGTTTGCGCGATGCCGATGTTGAAAAGCAGCACGCTCATCAGACAGAGCAAAGCGGATGATTTGAATTGTTGAAGCGACATAGTTGATGTTTCCTTTTGCGGTCAGTTAATCAGCAAACGTAAATTCACTCAGATTCAGCAACACGCGACACAAATTGGGCAAGCCGTGCGTGCGTGCAAAAGCTACGTATTTTTCAAGCTCGCCTTTTGACGGTGCACGGCTGAACGCCAGCCAATGTGCGCGAATGATTTGCGCAGCCAAGTCATTTGGCCTTTCGCGCAGCAAACGCGCGGCGAAATGTTCGGACTGCGTCAGCATAAATCCGTTGTTGAGCAAAGCCAGCGCTTGCAACGGCGAGAGGCTTTCGTTGCGTTTGTCTACGCGCATTGACGGGTCGGCGCAATCGAGCGCGGTCATCCAAGGTTGGGTTTGCGAACGCACGATGAACCGATAAATCGAACGCCGCCACGTCCGGCTGTCATTCGGATCAGCCAACCCGTATTCGTAATGCGGCGAATGTTCAGGCCGCTCGACGACGAAATCCTGCCAGCCCGCGCCGCCCATTTTCAGATCGAGTTTGCCACTGACAGAGAGAACGGCATCGCGCACGGCTTCGGCTTCGAGCTTGCGGCGGTTCTGTCGCCAGAGCAATTCGTTTGATTGCAGAGTTGAGATTGCAGGTTTGATATTGCTGCTTTGCCGATAGGTCGCGCTCATCACGATGAGTTTGTGCAAGCGTTTGAGCGAACCACCCGTGTCGCGGAATTCAGCGGCAAGCCAGTCGAGCAATTCTGGATGCGAAGGCTTTGCGCCGTTGCGCCCGAAATCGTTGGGCGTGGTTACGAGACCTGCGCCGAAATGATATTGCCAGACGCGGTTGACGATGCTGCGCCACGTGAGCGGATTGTCGGGATGCGTGAGCCAACGCGCCAATGCTGCGCGGCGTTCGCCTTCGGGCGCATCGTTCGCAATCGCAAAGCGCGCAGGTTGAAAAGTGAGTATCGAGAGCGCGCCTGCGCTTACCTCTTGTTTTGGCGTCGTCACTTGCCCGCGCGCCAGCACGTGAATGGGGCGTGGCTTGCCATGATTCGCACCCGTGCCAACGAACGTGCCTGTGCCGTAATGCACCGTGCCTGCATAAACAGTTTCAGGTTTGGGAAAGGCGGCAAGTTGTTGATTGAGTTGCGCGAGTTCCGTCACGTAACCATCGCGTTCGGCGCGCGTTTCGGGTTTCATCGCCGCGTCAATGGGTGGTTTATCTGGCTTGTCCAACCCCGTGGCTTTGGCTGCGTCGCGTTCGATCACGCGCTTACGTTCGGCGAGGTCGCGCTGGCGTCCGTCGAGTTGATTGAAACGCGCAGTCATCGCAGGGTCATTCACAAAATACTTTTTATCGGCGCGATCAAGCGCGGCGAATACGGCCTGCAACGAGTAATAGTCTTCCTGCGAAATCGGATCGAACTTGTGATGATGGCATTGCGCGCAATGTACGGTAACGCTGGCGAAGGTGCCGATGGTGTTGGCTACCATATCGTCGCGGTCGAGGTGGCGCGCGATCTTGCCGTCAATTTTGGTTTCAGGCAGTTCGGCGTGGCCAATGAAATCCCACGGCCCGGCGGCGATGAAACCCAAGGCTTCGTTGCCGTCTCGCGTACCCGGATACAGCACATCGCCTGCGATTTGTTCTTCGACAAAACGCTTGTAGGGTTTGTCTTCGTTGAATGCGCGAATCACGTAATCGCGATAAGGCCACGCATTCGGTCGCGGCTTGTCTTTGTCGTAACCGTGCGTGTCGCCGTAATGGACTACGTCAAGCCAATGCCGCGCCCAGCGTTCGCCGTAACGCGGCGAGGCAAGCAATTCGTCTACGAGTTTTTCATAAGCGTTGGGTGAGCGGTCAGCGATGAATTGCTGCACGCGCTCCGGCGTTGGCGGTAAGCCGATCAGGTCGAAATACAAACGGCGTATCAACGGGCGGCGGGCGGCGGGCGGCGATGGCGTTAAACCTGTTTGTTTGAGTTTGGCTGCGATGAACGCATCAATAGGATTTGAAATTTGAGATTTCAGAATTGGAGAAGGCACGCTGGGACGCTTGATCGGTTGCCACGCCCAGTGCGGTGTTTGCGCTTCGGCGCTTGAGCCAGAGAGGTAATAGGCAACCAACACGCCTACGACCCATAAACAAAGCGTGACCCGCAAGCGTGTATTGCGCATAAACAAAACTCTCTTTCGATGATTCATCGGTTTATTCCAGTGACAAAGGCAGGCCGTACTTCTTCAACAACTTCAAGCCGTCTTCATCAATGCGACGACGTTGCGGAGCGTGGTTGGGCGCAGGCGAGTCCAACGTGAAAACCGCTTCGGCTCCGCGATAAGCGGGGAAAAAACGTCCGAACTGATTGCCGTCTTCGTGACGAAGTTGTTCCAGCGTTTTGCCGCTCTTCGTGTAATTTATCCAGTCAGGCCCCCAAAACAGGGCGAGTTTCAAGTGAGGGCGTTTCGCCAGACTCTCTTCTGAAACATCGGCGGCTTGTTTCACGGCAACCAATAACTTTTGGTTTTCATGCCAATCGGTCATGAAGATCGGTTTCGCTAACGGATCGCCAGAGATTCTGATGATCCATGGCGCAGCCGCATAGATGGGCGTTACCAGCAAAAGCAGAGCGACGAAAACGAGGCGAATACAAAATGAGTTTTTCATACGACATTCCTTTCTGATGAAGTCTGTTCAAAAGGCCATTCGCGTTTGGTGCGTGCCTGCCACAGATAAGCCGCGATGCCTGCGATCATCAGGGCGACGCCCCACAACACGATCTTTCGTTGATTGGTGGTGAGAATATAAATCCAACCGGCGAGCGCAGCCAGTGCGGGCAACGGGAACAGCCACATTTTGAAGGGCAATTCGATTTCAGGCCGCCGACGGCGAATCACGATGACAGCGATGGCCTGGCCGATGTCGCGCGCAATCTTTTCGATGATGACCAGCGCGGCGATCAACGTACCCAATTCAAACCAACAAGCCAGCGCAGAAGCTACGCCGAGAAAGACTACGGAAAAGTGCGGAAAGTTTTTGGTCGGATGCAAGCGTGCAAAGGGACGAAAGAATCTGCCTTCAGACGCGGCGGCATAAGGTACGCGCGAATATCCGAGCAGCACTGCGAACAATGAAGCCGCTGACGTGAGCAAAATCAAAAGCGTCATCACAGTCGCGGCGCGTTCGCCATAAAGCCGCTTGATGAAATCAGCCACGATGGCCTGGTTGGCGAGCGTGCCTGGGGTGACGGCTTCGCGCCAGGGCACGACGCCGATGATCGTGATGGTCATCACGAAATAGATCACCGCCACGGCGGCAATCGAAAGCAACACCGTGCGCGGAATCGTTTTCGAGGGGTTTCTGACTTCGCCGCCGAAAAAACATACGTTGTTATAGCCGCCGTAATCGTAAACGGCGAACAAGGTGGCGCTGCCGAGTCCCATGAAAAAA
>JABFSD010000901.1 GCA_013140935.1 Acidobacteriota bacterium | reverse complement strand
TTACGACGCATACCGCAACAACGAATTCACCTCATACCCCGCCAGCTTTGCGCGTCCCGGCAAAAACTCAAGCTCTACTGCAAACGACAATCCGACGACCTTGCCGCCCAGCAATTCGACGAGTTCCGTGACGGCTTTGGCCGTGCCGCCGGTGGCAAGCAGGTCATCCACGATCACTACGTTGTGACCCGGTTGAACGGCGTCACGATGAATCTCCAGCATGTCGGTGCCATATTCCAAGGCGTAACTAATGCTCGCTCTTTCGGCCGGCAGCTTTTTGGGTTTGCGCACCGGAATAAATCCCACGCCCAATTGCGCTGCCAGAAAAGGCGCGAAAATAAAGCCGCGCGATTCGATGCCGATGACGGAATCTATCGGCTTACCTTCATAAGCCGCCGTGAGTGCATTGAGTACTTTGCGCAACCCTGTGGCGTCTTTCAGCAAGGTCGTAATGTCGTAAAAAAGAATGCCCGGCTTGGGAAAGTCGGGGACTTCGCGGATCAAACTTTTGAGTTCCTGTTCGAGAGTGGCGTCAATAGCCATAAAGATTGCGTTGCTCCTTCAGCGTTAATGATCTATCCGAAAATCACGAAAGCGCCCGGTGACTTCGATGTCGGTTTCTTCGACATCGCTGACCTCGGCCATCATCGGCCCGGCAGCGAGGTCGTTTTTGAATTCATCCATCGCGTCGCGTTCGCCTTCGGCGATGACTTCGACGCGCTCGTCAGGCAGGTTGCGTACCGTGCCCAGCACCTGATGCCGCGCGGCAGCCCGCAGCACAAAATAGCGATAGCCTACGCCTTGCACCAGGCCAGAGATGATGAAACGTCGCGCAACAATCATAGCGAATCCAGGCATAAAAAATTCGTGATGCGTGAATGTGTGATTAGGTCGTCAGAGTAACAGCCCCATTCACGATTTGTCATGAGTGCAAAAACAACGGGCAGCCACATCGGTTGATGCGACTGCCCGTGGCGTCTTTTGCTTTGACGAATCCGGTTTAGAAGTTCGGCACCGTGATCGTATAGCTATTCAGCAAACCCAGAATGTGCAGATTGTGGCCGCCCGTGAAAACCGGGCCACGGGTCAACGCTGCACCCATGATGGGACGAGCGGAATTGCTGAACCTAATCCAGCCCGTGCGGCCCGCCGACACGACGTTATTCAAGCCGCCCGAAACGCGCAGGCTCGACAGATTAAAGGTCGTGTAACAAATCACGCGCACGCTGGTGGAAAGCGATCTTTCGGCATCGTCGTAAACCAGCGTAAAGAGCGAAGCGGCGCTCGGCGCGGCGCTGTCAATGTAATTGCCGCTCGGCGACAAGATGTTGATTTGCGTGTTGTCCGTCACCTGACTGTTGAAGCTCGCCAGTCCCACCGACGAAGGCAATCGCTCATATTCGATGCCGTTGAAAATCAATTGCGCGCCGCCGTTGCCATCGTCAGGAGCCGGATCGTCCGAAATTTTCGCCACTGTATAGGCTTGCAGAAAACCGGAACGACCATCCGTTTCTCGAATGTATTCCGAACCGATCAAAAAGTTGCTTTTCGTAGGCCCGCCGTCGCTGGCAACGCCCATCAGATAACCCGTTACGCCCGGATCGAAATCGCTCATCAAAAAGCTGGCGGTTTGATTGGCCGTCAGACTGACGAAAGAGTCAGCCACCGAACAGGAACTGCCGTCCACCGCAAACAGGTGCAGCGAAACGGCGCGGTTCGCGCTCGTGTTGGTAATGTTGATTTGCGTGTCGCCCAATTGCGGCGACGAAGGATTGCTCGAATACTTCGGAAAAAACAGAATGCTGCCGGGTTTAATGTCGCTCATCACGCTGTTGGTCGGCGTAGGCAATTGCGCCCAACCCACCAGAGACAATAAAACGAATAAGGTAAGCACCGTGGCGCTACGGAAAAAATAAAAACGGGTCATATTGGTTCCCTCCAAATAATGCATGCTTATGAGATCGAGAAAGATCAGGCCGGATTCACGACGAATCCTCTCTTTGGACCTCTGGTGGAAGAAGCCCGTACACTCAATCAATAGTTCAAACAGTGGTTCAAAGTTCGGGGTGATTTTCGCTGGGCGGGCACAGCCGATCAGGTCAGTGCGCTCTGTGTGTAGCTTCGACGGGGCTATGATCAGAATTCGTGCGTTGCAACTTTCATCCGATTTGGATTCTCGCGGTAAAAAAAAGCCTGCCGGAACGGTCTCGCTTCTCTTCTCAGTAATCTAACGTAAGTAATCTGGGGAGCGTCGAAAATCTCGTTCGCACGCTTCAGCTTTCGACGCGGCGCATCTTAGCATCGGGTCTATAGGCAGGCAATCGGTAATCCGGCGCATCCAGTGGTTTTAATGTTGGCGCGCTCAAGGCTGGCGCGCCGCCTGATTGAGTTGCGCAAAGCTCAGGTTCAAGATCGGATATTTCGGCCAATCGCGATAATCGAAATGCCACCATTCATATTCGTTGACGCGAAAGCCTTCGGCTTCCATCGCGCGGCGCAATAGATCGCGCGCCTGCCGCTGTTCGTTCGTGCCGCCTTTATAGGTCGGATAAGACCGCTCCGTCATTTCGTCATAAGCCCCCGGCATCGCTACTTCCTTGCCGGTTTTCAGGTCGTAAAGCGAAAGGTCTACGGCACAGCCGCGATTGTGTTTCGAACCTTTCGCGGGATTCGCTACGAAGTTGTGTTTCTCGGGCGGCGTAATATCCCAAAACAATTTCGTAATCGCCCACGGACGGTAACCGTCGAAAACCAACAATCCATAGCCTTGTCGTTTCAGTTGCTGATGCGCACGTACCAAAGCCGCCGCCGCCGGACGTTGCAGAAAAGCGCGCGCGTCCTGATAGACGGGCTTGCCTACGAAGTTATTCGCCGTGGCATAACGAATGTCGAGCTTGATCGTCGCGTCGAGTTTAACGAGTTCAACCAAATCAGGCGCGCGGAACTTCCCTGCCTCGTTGGGCATTTCCTGTCCCAACGCCGACAGCGCCCAGCTCATCAGGCAAACCAACCCGAAAAGAGTTTTTTTCATAGCGCGTTCAAGGTATCTCATAACTATCGGCCAGACTATCAGCCAGATTTTCAGCCAGATGAGCTAAGCCTTCGCGGCCCGTCAAACCTGCTGCATAAAGCCGCCTGTCCATTTTGCGCCGCTTGGCTAAAAGCGGCGGCGTCAGCAGCGGCGTATGCGCGATGTCACAAAGGTATTCGCAAATCTCCCACAAGTCGTCTTCGGTCGTCATCCAACCGATGCGATCAAAGCGGCGCAAATTCACCGGACGCGTAGAAAAAGTGCGCAGCGTCTTCTCGCCTCGCTCGTTGTAATAGTGTTCGTAATAAGACAGCGCCAACTCGCGCAAGGTGCGGTAAACCGGTTCACGAAAGCGCAAGCCCGCGTAATTCGATTTGCCAATCGCGCCCCAATGATCGTGCTGTTTGAATACGGCCAGTAAATGATCGTCATCGCGTACGGCTTCGAGATCGAGAATCAGCGGCGGATGTCCGTGCAAGCGCAAAGCGGCGGCGGCGAAAAAAGCCCCTTCGGCGCAATGGCCCAGCCGCTCGCGCAATACGCGGCGCGGCCCGCGACACGTGAGATTTTCCTTGTCGCGGTTGTAACGCACTTCGTCATCGAGGAAGGCTTGAATCTTTTCCGGGGTTTTCAGCCGACGCAATACGGCAAGTTCTTCCGGCGCGAAGCCAAAGCCGGTTTTCTGCATACAATTCGCCCTCTTCTGTTATCTCACGGCAGTCACAAATTGCTGCACCAGTTTACCCACGCCCGTAATGGCTCCTCCCACCACCACCGCGAACGCGCCGCAGGCCAACGCTGCTTGGGCCTGTGCGGGCGAAGCCACGC
>JABFSD010000517.1 GCA_013140935.1 Acidobacteriota bacterium | reverse complement strand
GCAAAGTCGCTGAAGATTTAGCTGCGATTGCGTTGGGCGAGAAATACGAACTGCCAACCGCACGCAAAGAGATCAAAGTTGACGCGAAAGTGTTGGCGGCTTACGTCGGCGAATATCAACTCGCGCCGAATTTCATCATCACGATTACGCAAGAAGGCGAGCAGCTTTACGCACAGGCGACCGGGCAACCGCGCTTTGAGCTTTACGCCGAATCGGAAACCAAATTCTTTCTCAAGGTCGTAGACGCGCAAACCACGTTCGTCCGCGATGAGAAAGGACAGGTGACGCAAATGATCTTGCATCAGGGCGGCGATAAGTACGCGAAGAAAATCAAATAGAGTGAAAAGCTCAGAAAGTGAAAAGTGAAAAGTGAAAAGTGAAAGAACACCTTGTCACCCTTCACTTTTCACTTGTTGGTAGAGTGAAGATCACTTCCAACCCATGCGGCTGCCGGTTGCGCGCAGTAACGCTGCCCTGACAGGCTTCGATGCAGCTTTTCACAATCGCCAGTCCCAGCCCTGCGCCGCCCGTAGCGCGCGCGCGATCAGTCTCCAGCCGATAAAAAGGATCGAACAATTTGTTTAACGCGGCTTCGGGTACGCCGGGGCCGCAATCCACTATGCGTAATGAAACCTGTTCACTGACTTGATGCGCCGCCAGCGTGATCGGCCCCGCAGCTCCGGCGTAATGCAGCGTATTCCGTAAAACATTGCCGAGCGCGCGCGCCAACAATTCGGCGTTGGCGTGAACCGTGAGCGCGTCGTCTATCTCAACCGCGATGGCGGCGGCATCATATCCGGCAGATTCGCGCGCGATGACTTGTTGCGCGAGCGGCTTGAGCGCGACGTTTTCGCGTTTGACCGCTTGCGCCTTGATGCCCGCTTTTGAGTAATCAAGCAATTCAGTAACGAGCTTCGACATCAGTTGCACTTCTTCCTGCACGTCAGTGACGTAAGCACGGTGGGCAGGCACAACGCGATCTTCGAGAATGCCAAGCGCGACTTGCATGCGCGCGAGCGGCGTATTGAGTTCGTGCGAGATGTCGCCGAGAAAACGGCGTTGTCCGGTGACGAAACCGGAAAGGCGTTCGGTTAAATGGTTGATGGCTTTGCCCAATCGTCCGAGTTCGTCGGAGCGTTGATCGTTGACGCGCACGTCGAAACGTTCGTCGGCGATGTGTTCGGTGGCGCGGGTCATCTTGCCGATGAAGCGCGTGAGGCGGCTGACAAAGGGCAACCAGAACAACATTGAGAGTACGACCATGAGCGTGATGGCGGTGGCCCACGGCCAGGGGGTAAAAAACAGTCCGTTGCCCGAAGGCGAATCGGAACTCGCCAACAACGTAGCGCGGATGCGTTCAGGTTTGCCGGGAACAAAAATGGGTACGCGCGCGCCTACCCAATAGTGCGTGGGGTTATGGGTCGTCAGCGAAAAAATACCCAGCACCCTTGCAGGAAGGCGGCCACCCGGAGCGGGCAGCGCATCTTGGCGAGTAGAAGGCAGTCCAGGCAGCCCCGTCAGGCTTCTATCGGGTGGCTCTTTGGGCGGTGCCTTGCGTAATTCCCGCGTGACCGGCGCGGGTAACGGCCTTACCTCGCCTCCCAACTGATCGCCTGTGTCATTGTCGTGAATGCTGAACGTCACCCGATAAGCGTTGCCGTAACGCGCCAAAATTGCGTCACGTTCGGTCAAGGTTTTATCGGCGAGTTCCTGTATGAGCAAGTTGGCAACAGACTCGATGCGTTGGTTGGCATCAATGCGTGGCGTGTTGGGCAAAGGAATCCACGGAACGAACGAGATCAGCCACAGCATGGCGAGAACGAACAATACGTTAAGGAATGACCAGACGACGATGCGGGTGAAAAGGGAGATGCGCAAAAAAGGCACGGTTAATCCTCCTCACGCTGAATCAACAGATAACCCGCCGAGCGTACCGTGCGAATGTATTTAGGCTGTTTGGGATCGTCGCCCAGCTTGCGCCGCAACGAAGAGATATGCACGTCAATCGAACGATCAAAGACTTCGTAACTTCTGCCGCTGATCGCATCGAGCAATTGGTCGCGGCTGAGTACGCGGTCGGTCGCGCGCGCCAGACAGGTCAACAAATCGAATTCGAGCGGCGTGAGGTTGAGCGGTTCGCCGCGCAACGACGCACGACGCGCCGCGAAATTGATACGCAATTCGCCCAGCGTAAATTCGTCGGCTTCGACTTTGAGAGCCTCTTTGAGAGATTGACTGGCCGAAAGCGCCGCGCGACGCGTAACTGCGCGCAGCCGTGCGAGCAGTTCGCGCGTCGAAAACGTCTTGGGCAGGTAATCATCTGCGCCGAGTTCCAGCCCTACGATGCGATCTGATTCATCGCCCAGCGCCGTCAGCATCAGCACGGGTGCATCGCATACGCGGCGCAATTGGCGCAAGACTGCAAAGCCGTCCATGCCCGGCAACATCACGTCGAGAATCACCGCCTGAAAATTTTGCGTTTGTATTTGCTCCAACCCGCTTTGCCCCGTATGCGCCAACGTCACCGCGTAGCCATGCGGTTCGAGATAGTCTTTCACCAAGCGACACAGCTTCGTGTCGTCATCAATCATTAGTATCGGCATCAAGATCGGCATCAAGATCTTCGTGGGGTTAAACTCGGTCATCGCACTTTTAGTGTAACCGCGCCTGACCTCAGATTCAGCCCCTCTTTACCGAATCTTTACAAAATCGGTACAGCGGAATTCGACAGGATTCACGGGATTGGCAGGATGAACAGGATTGGCTAACAGGAGCTTACGGCAAAGATGGATGAGGACGTGGGCAGCTTGCGCGTCAGCCTTGCGCTGCCAGCCTGCGCGCGATCAATTCATAGACGTGCGGATTGAACGCCAAGCCGATGTGCGTGCCTTTGACTTCAAAATTTTCGGCAGGTTCGTTACTGACGCAAACTTGCCAATCCACGACGCCATCGGTCTTGGTATAAATCGCGGTGGCGCGAACCTCGTCAGGTAGTGGCGCTTGCATCGCTGAAACCGCCGGGCAGGTGCAATAGCCCGTATAGCAATCAGGCCATTCAGCGCGGCGCTTGCGCAAAAAGAAATTGCGTACGTCGTCAGCACGATCCAGCACGAGCGGGTGCGACCGCACACCGCGAAAAGGCGAACCCAACGTAACCACCGACGCGACCTTGTCAGCCTGCCGCGCCGCTATCGAACGCGACAACACGCCGCCCAGACTGTGTCCGATCAAATGCACTTTGCGCCCCGTCTCAACGTAAGCCTTTTCAATTGTCTCGCCCAATCGGTCGGTCAACACATTCAAACATTCGGCGTTCCAACCGATGCGCGACATACGAGCGCGATAACCGATGCGTCGCAACCATAAATTCATTTCCCATAAATAATGATCGGTCGCCAAAAAACCGGGGACGACAATCACCGCCGACTGATCGCCGCGCGGTACGCCCCAGCCGTAATAGACCGGCGAAGCGTGCAACGACATCCAGTCCAACCCGACCATGGCTTCACGCCACAACGGTACATCAGCGGCGCGACGATTTTTTTCAAAGGTTTGAGTTGCGGTCATAGTGGTTCCTGTTGATGGTTGATGAACGTTTATGAGTATACGGCTTTGTGCGCTTACGCTTTCTTTTTTCCTTTGCCCGCCGCCGCCGCTTTCGCTTTCATCACTTGCGGTTGGATCGGTTCGACGCCCGCCGCCGCGCGCAATTCATAAAACGATTCGTAAAGACATTCGCGCAGCTTCTCGACATCGGGCATCGCTTGCGTATCCGCCGTCAACCCGAAAAACAGATGTTGGTCGTAACTCATAATCGCGCAGTTGCAACCCAAGCCCCAGCCCACCGGCACATAAGGAT
>JABFSD010000441.1 GCA_013140935.1 Acidobacteriota bacterium | reverse complement strand
AACCTGCCCATCTTGTGAGACGAAAGGAAAAGCGATGAATACTTCTAACGATGCTGAACTAACCATTGACGAAATGATTCGCCTCACGCCCGAAGGCAAGCTCGAACTCGTCAGCGGTCAATTGCTTGCGGGCAACGGACTCGACGGCAGCCGTTTGTTGTTGCAACAACTCTTGCGCGGTTGGGGAACCGAAGCCGCCATCGCGTTGGGTTCGTTAGAAGTTTGGCCCGAAGTTTGGGAAGACGCGCTGGCTGAGGTTTATCAACTTGCGCCGACGGATGATGAAACGGTGGCGGCGAAGCGTTCATTCAGCGCGCTTGATTATTCGCGCGCGGCAGAAGGCGCGAACGGCGGACATTGGCAAACCTGTCAGCATCTAAAAATGGCTTTGCATCAGGCTTCGCGTCAGATAGGCGGACGCGCTTTGAGCCGTCATTACACGCTCAAGTTGGGCGAAGACGGTTTCACGCCTGATGTTTTCTTTTATCGCAATCAGCCGCACACCGAATTTTATGAGTACTACCTCGACGGCCCTTGCGAGTTGGTGATTGAAGTAACCTGCCCCGCGCACGAAAACTATGATCGGCTTTTGAAACGCGATCTTTATGCGATGGGCGGCGTACTGGAATATCTCATCGTCAATCCAACGCGCCGCGAGACTGAATTCTTTCAACTCATCAACGGCGAATCTCGTGCGCAATCGCCAGACGCGAACGGCTGTTATCTTTCCACCAGCGTGCCGGGTATGCGCATCAAGGTTGAGCATCTGTTTTCAGCAGACGGGCAGGAGTGGTTGGATTACTCGCCTTTCCTTGTCGAACAGGTGCGGCCTCATAAGCGCGAAAGCCGTTCACGCCGCGATGGTTATGTGCCGGCCAGTTTGCCCTTTGCGCCGCGTTTCAATTTGCACGCAGAACCGATTCTCTTTAACGAATACGCTTCGTGGTGTCCTGAAGGAAAGTTTGAATGGATGGATGGCCGCCCGATCATTGGCGGACATGAAACGACACGCAATGTACTGGGCTTGTTGCTGATGTCGATCGGTTTGCGCGAATCCGTAGCGATGCGTCCGGCGATGGAATGGGTCGCAGCGTTGCAACGCCATCAACGCAAAGTTCGTGACGATGCCGCCTTGCGCCAACAGTGGTGGGACAAGGCGCGGCGACTGGCAGAAACGCTTTGCGAAAAATACGGCATCGCACGCATCGGCGTGACCGGCGACTTGCTTGACCCGAAGCCGCTTGATTATTGGGCTACGTTGGAATTGGTAGGCTACGATGTGCCACGCGCAAAGGTGCATTTGATCTATGAAGAGGTCTCGGCTTTTCAGGACGATCTGACGCCGACGATTTATTTTTCAGAAGAAACTGAACACGAATCACGCACTGTGCAATCACTCAAGTAGGAGAATTCATGAAATCTTTGCTCACACTTTTAGCTTTGTTGGCTTTGCTTGCGATGGCAGTGGTAGCGAATCCCACCATTGGCGAAGCCGCCCCCGGCTTCACGCTCAAAGACCTCGCGGGCAAGCAACACAAGCTCGCCGATTATCGCGGCAAGCTCACCGTCGTAGCCTTTCTGAGCGCGAAGTGTCCGATCTCGAATGCTTACAACGAACGCATTCGTGCGCTGGCAGCAGATTACGCCCAGCGTGATGTTACCTTTCTCGCGCTCAATGCCAGCGCCGATGAAACCGTGAACGAGATCAAGACGCACGCCGACAAACAAGGTTTCGCGTTTCCGATTCTGAAAGATAAAGACAATCGTGTGGCCGATGCTTATGGCGCGGTGCGTACGCCGGAGATGTTTGTCGTAGATGGCGCGGGTGTGTTGCGTTATCACGGGCGGATTGATAATTCGCACTTGATGATTCACGTCAAGACGCACGACTTGCGCAATGCGCTGGATGAATTGCTGGCGGGCAAGGCGGTGAGTGTGGCGGAAACAAAAGCGTTGGGTTGCATCATCAAGCGCGCGCAACAGGCGCATCATTTTTCAGCCCCAACGGGGCGCGGGATGACAGCCCAGGGTGTGAGCCTCTGGGGTTACGGCGAGGCAATTCGGCAAGCCCTGAAAGGGCGCAATAACGACGCGGGTATTACGCCCCTTCAGGGCTTGCGGACGATGACGCGCGTTTCCCAGGGCTACGCTTCGCTTCACCCTGGGCTATATTCCGTAGCCCCGTTGGGGCAAAGAGATTCGCGTGAGATAAGCGATGATTTGATCGTTTCGCTGGATGGCGCGATTTATCCTGAAGTCGCGGTTGTTCCGCAACGTAAGCCTGCTGCCAAACGTCCTGCCGGAAGGCCTGCGGCGAAAGCTCCGACAAAACCGCTGCCGAAAATCGGTTTAATCAAACCGGCGAACTTTCCCGCGTTGCGCGATTCGTGGAAGGGACAAGTCGTCGTCCTCAACCTGTGGGCGACGTGGTGTGCGCCGTGCGTTGCTGAGATGCCGGAGTTCGTGAAGCTGCACAATGAGTACAAAGACAAAGGCGTCAAGATCGTAGCGATCAGCGCCGACGATGTGACAGATGCGAATACGCTGGTGGCGCGGTTTGTGCGCGACAAGGGCTTGCCATTCGAGATTGGCGTGATGGATACGGACGATCCGCAACTGATGATTGATCAGATCAATAAGGAATGGCCGGGTACGTTGCCGTCTACGTTTGTGTATGACAGGACGGGCAAACTGATTTACTCGCGGTTTAAGATCATTGACCGCGCGGAATTGGTTAATGCCGTGGAAGGCGCGCTGAAATAAGCAGCGCGCCTTCGGGCCAACTTACTTGCTGAAATCCACCACGGGCGCAGTCTTCGAGCCTTCTTCGGCTTTGAAGAAAGGCTTGTCCTGAAAGCCCATCATTCCTGCTATCAGCACGGCGGGAAAGCGATTGCGCGAAGTGTTGTAATCCTGCGTTGACTCGTTGTAATCCTTGCGCGCGACAGCCAAACGGTTTTCCGTACCGGACAACTCATCCGACAAACGCGCAAACTGCGCGTCTGATTTTAAGTTCGGATAGGCTTGTGCGAAGGTCATAAACGGATAAAGACCGCCCGCTCGCAACGCGCCAGTCATTTGATTGCTTGCGTCCATCTTTTGTTCCGGCGTTGAACCGCTGCTTTGAATGACTCTTTGCGATTCGGCAATCTTGGTCAACACGCCTTCTTCGAGCTTGGCGTATCCTTTCACGATGTTGACGAGATTCGGAATCTTGTCGGCGCGAAGTTGCAGGTTGTTTTCGACCTGTGCCCACTTGGCGTCTACATCAGTGCGTTTGGTAGTCAGTCCGTTGTATTGCCCAATCCCCGTCATCGCCAGAATCACGACGAATACCAAGAGGATGCCCAAAATAATCAATGCTATCTTTCCCATAAGTTGTTTCTCCCTGTGATGTGAACCAAAGCTGAAATTCGCCTTTCAGAAAAAAACGTCTCCCACGAAGCCACACGAAGGGAACACGAAGATGAATCAGACAGGATTTACGGGATTAGCAGGATTTAGGGGATTGGATTAACGGGACGGACATCACAAGGTTTTCTCAATCCTGTCAATCCTGAAAATCCGGTTAATCCTGTCTATTTTCTTCGTGTCTTCTTCGTGTGCCTTCGTGGGAGAAGCCTTTTCTTGTCAGCTATAGCTTATCCACTTTGGCGATGACGCGGCTGATGCAATCCACATAAGCCGCGAAAAGGTCTTGCGCTTCGACGTCCATCAAATTCACGGGTTCGTCGCGCAAGCGCAGAATGCGTTCGAGGGGGGTTACGTCAAGATCGAATTTTTCGCCGATGCGGGCGACAGTGGCGCGGCGTCCGAGCGGCGGCGCTTCGCCTACGATTTCAAGCATCGGACGCATGTAA
>JABFSD010001206.1 GCA_013140935.1 Acidobacteriota bacterium | reverse complement strand
TCTTGCCGCCGTATTCGTGATCCACCATATAGCGCGTCTGCGGACAGTCTTCGCCTTCGATATAAATGCCGTACTGCTTTTCGATGTCGGCGCGCAATTCGAGCGGAATGAGTTCCATCGGTTCGCCGTGCATAGGGCAGCCTTTGATGGAATAAATCGCGCCGCCTTCCGTCCGCGTATATTTTTCCAAGCCGCGCTTGAGCAACGTCACAATCGTAGACTTACCGCCGCCGACCGGCCCCATCAACAACAAGATGCGTTTGCGCACTTCGAGTCGTTGCGCGGCGGATTTGAAGTACTCGACGATCTGTTCAATAGCTTCGTCAATGCCGAACAACTCTTCGTCAAAAAACTTGTAGTGGTTAAGTTCGTTGGGCGTGCCTTCGTTAATTTTTTCGACCCCGGCTGAAAGGATCATGTCGCAGATGCGCGCGTGCGAGAGCGCCGTGATGCGCGGATTGGCCGAAGCCATCTCGAAGTATTCACGGAACGTGCCTTCCCATTGCAGCTTGTCGCGTTCGCTGCGATGAACTTCCAGCATTTCTGTGAGACTTAACCGCTTGTCTTGTTCTGTGATATTCGGCTCTGTCATGGCTTACCGTAACTCCTGGCCGCCCTCTCAACTGCGTTGTGTGTGAGGCGGAGCGACCGCTTGAAAAGGTTATGAACTATGCCAAGCGCTTGGCGCGTCTTGAATGATGACGCGCAATGCGTCCGGCGTTTAATGGCGAGCGTTTAGGATTGTTCTGCGTGGGTGCTTAGGTCTGTCGTTCAATCCCGAACTGCTCGAATCTCTCAACCAAACCAGCGAATGTAAAAAACCGAAAGGGGTGGGTTTTTTGTTAATGAATCCTGTCAATTTCAGCCGCAGTATATGCCGCTAATAACGTTTTGCAAGCAACTTCTCTGCGCTTGCTATGCGTTCGTTTGAACGTGAAACACGACGCGCGGTTGCCATCCTTTTTTCTCCGTGAGGTATTCCACCAGCGCAATGAGTTGACCCGTTGCGTCTACGCATTGAGCGAAGCCAACGGATGCCTCGCGCCGCAAAATCTTGCCGTGCCATAAGGAGTCACGCTCTCCATCGCTCACTGCGAACGTAGGGAAGTTGAGCGCCGCAGGCATAGCGATGAGTTGCGGCACGGCTTCTGCTAATGCTTCGAGCTTATGTGCTTCTGCTAGTGTATGACGCCCGGCGCGCGTGCGACGCAAGGCGATGAGGTGTGCGCCTACGCCTAAAACCTTTCCGATGTCTTCTGCCAGTGTGCGAATGTAAGTGCCCGACGAACAGACGACGCGCAGCGTAAATCCACCTACCGCGCCTGACACGACTTCCAACTCTTGGATTTCAACCGTAATCGCCGCGCGTTCAACCGTCTCGCCGCGCCGCGCGAGTTCATAGAGCTTTTTTCCGTCAATCTTTTTGGCGGAATACATCGGCGGCGTTTGTTGAATCAATCCACGAAAGCGCGGCAGTACGGATTCAACGTCAGCCGCAGTGATGTGCGAAGCGTCAACGACCTCACCTATCGGCTTGCCCGTCAAATCGCCCGTATCCGTCGCAAACCCCAACCGCATCGTTGCAACATACTCTTTATCTTCCGCCGTCAAAAACTGCACCAGCCTCGTGGCCCGATTGACGCACATCACCAGCACGCCCGTCGCAAACGGATCGAGCGTCCCTGTATGCCCAATGCGCCGCGTCTTAAGCAGCCCACGCAACTTGGCAACTACGTCATGCGAAGTCCAGTCAGCAGGTTTGTCTATTATCAGGATGCCGTCATCGTTCATTCGCCGGCCTCTTCGTTAGTTTCTTCCGTTTCGTAATCAAGCTTGATCGTTTGTGCGCAATCGTAACTATACACGCGAATGCGTTCGCGCCAGTTCGTATTGATGCCGATGCGAAAGGCTTCGATGTCGGGCGATAGGCATCGCGCGACGCCAACGAAGCTGCGATGAAAGCGCAAGCGCGGCGCAACCAACAGCAAGAGCGGCGATTGATCTGCCAACTCAAGGTCGGGGAAAAGTCCGTGTTGCGCGAGTTCGCCGCGCAACCGCGCCTGTTCGATGCGCCACCAATAATCTAAGCCTTGCAACGGCAACTGCCCGTCTTCGCTCTCTTTGATTTCGATGATGGCGAGGCGGCCCGTGCGCGTAACGGTCAGCAAATCCAGCACGGAACGGCTCTCAGCCTGCCACGCCGGAATTTGCGAATAGACGAATCGTTCATCCAATGCGGTGTCAATGACGCCATTCAATGCCGTGATGTCGCGGCGCAAGCACGATTCCAACCATGCTTCAGGGCGCAAGCCATACAGCGGATGCCGCCGATCTGTTGGTTTGGCGCAACGCTGTTCAGCGAGTTCAGCGACAAGCTCCTGCAAAGCGGCGAAGTTCATTTCCGTGAGATGTTGCCGTTCAAAATCTGCCAAACCCGCAATGCCGAACTCCGCGCGACCATTCGGCTGAACCCGCGCGAATTCCAATCCATGCCACAACAAACGCGCGCTGCCTTGCCTCGTCGTTGCCGCGCGTAACTCAATCACTTCGGGCGCGAGAGAAACGATGCGTTCAATCCAATCGCTTTGCGGCACAGTGAGTTCGACGCTTTGCGGCCATTGCAACGCAGGCGACTGCGCGCTCAACAATTCAGGCTGCGTCGCAATCGTCACCGGCGTGAGTTCGCCCGTCGCCTGATTCACAGTGAAACACTCAATGCGTGCTTCACTGTGCTTTGCAGTCAAAAACGTCAGCCGCTCCAAAATCGTAGCCGCGCGTATTTCCGGTACGAAAAAGATCAGTCGTTGCGCGCGGTCAACCGATTGGCGCACACCGTTCGATTCGCTCAGCCAAACCAAGCCTGCAGCAACGACGCTATCAATCACCGTTTGCTCCTCGTCGGCACTGACGCCGATGGCGAGTACGTTTTCAGCGCCGATGCGCATCCTGACTTTGACGTATCCAATCGCCCAATGCCGCTGTCGTCGTTTGCCAGACATCACGCGCTCAATGCGTGCGGCAGGGAAATGTTTCGTCAGCCACAACGGCAAGGCTTCGGCGTAACTTTGCCGTTTCACTTTCAGCGGCGCGTTGCGTTCGGCCTGTGCCGCTTGCCAGGCAGTCTGATCGCGCAACACGACGGTCGTCAGCGCATGTCCCCAGCCGCGCGTCGCCCGCAAGCGCACTTCACCTGCGGTCAACGCATAGTTCATCACGCGCCAGTTTTGCGAATGCGTTTCGTCCCACCACGAAAAGATCAACTTGCCCCATTCGACCGAAAATTCAGAAGCCGCACGCGATAAAGCGCAAACGTACTGATCGTCAATCCACAATTCTAACGAGCCTGCGGACAGCAACGCCTGTTCAATGGCGTAGCGCGCTTCGCTCGCGTGTGTTTCATTCTCGACAGGTTGGAAAACGGCTTCGGTCATAACAAGTATAAGGGGATCACATGGCGTTTGGGATGGGCTGTGTTACGATTTCGACGCCACCCAAGCTCACAACGAATTTATAGTACTCAACGAGGTAAGGCACAAGACGCCGTCTTGCGCCCCAAACAGAATATGGTTTGTCACAACTGTGGACGCGATAACAAAGTTATCGGCAAAGTTTTTCGCGGCGACGAATGCGCGCATTGCAAAGCCGAAATACACTGTTGCAAAAACTGCCGCTTCTTCGATCCGGCCAAGAATAATCAATGCAAAGAAACGCAGGCCGAATACGTGCGCGACAAGACGCGCGATAATTTTTGCGACTACTTCGAGGCCAACCGCAATTTTCCGCTGCACGAACGCAGCGCCGAAACCCAGCGCACCGAGAACGCGCGCGGCGGATTCGATAAATTATTTAAAGGCGACAAAT
>JABFSD010000450.1 GCA_013140935.1 Acidobacteriota bacterium | reverse complement strand
GTGATGCCATGTTCGCGGTTATAAGCGAGTTGTTTGACGCGGCGGCGTTCGGTTTCATCCAGTGCGCGCCGCATGGAATTGGTGATCTTGTCGGCATACAAAATCGCCTTGCCGTTGGCGTTGCGCGCGGCGCGTCCGATGGTTTGGATGAGCGAAGATTCGCTGCGCAAGAAACCTTCTTTGTCGGCGTCGAGAATGGCGACGAGTGAGACTTCCGGTAAGTCCAATCCCTCTCTTAACAAGTTAATGCCGACCAGTACGTCGAATTCGCCTTTGCGCAGGTCGCGCAGGATTTTTATGCGTTCGAGAGTTTCGATTTCGCTGTGCAGGTAACGCACCTTAACACCGATGTCAGAATAATAATCGGTTAAATCCTCTGACATTTTTTTCGTCAAGGTCGTGACCAGCACGCGCTCGTTGCGTTCGGCGCGAACTCTTACTTCTTCGAGCAAATCATCAATCTGGCCTTTGACAGGGCGAATATCTACGACCGGGTCAATCAAGCCGGTGGGGCGGATGATTTGCTCGATGAATTCGCCGCCGGTTTTTTCCAACTCATAAGGCCCCGGCGTAGCTGAAACATATATGCGCTGTCCGGCGCGCGCTTCCCATTCGTCAAACTTGAGCGGACGATTATCCATCGCCGAAGGCAAGCGGAAGCCGTAATTCACCAGTGTCTCTTTGCGCGAGCGGTCGCCGTTATACATCCCGCGCAGTTGCGGCACGGATTGATGGCTTTCGTCAATGACGACGATGGTGTCGTCGGGCAAATAATCATAAAGCGTAGGTGGCGGGTCTCCGATATTTTTACCCGTTAAATGGCGCGAATAATTTTCTACACCGCGGCAATAACCTAACTCGTTGAACATTTCGAGGTCATACATCACGCGCTGATGCAGTCGTTGCGCTTCGACTAACTTGCCTTGTTCGATGAGTTGCGGTTCCCACCATTCGAGTTCGGCTTTGATGGTGGCAACGGCCCCTTTCACCTGCGGGCGCGTCGTGACGTAATGCGTCTTGGGATAAATCGGTACGCGACTGTCGTGACGTTCGAGCACTTCGCCCAACAGTGGGTCAATCGTCGAGATCGAATCAATTTCGTCGCCGAATAACTCGATGCGAATCGCTTGTTCCTGATAGCTCGGATAAATCTCGATTACGTCACCGCGTACCCGAAAGCTACCGCGTCCGAATTCGATGTCGTTGCGTTCATACAAAAGCTCGACCAGTTTTTTGATGATGGCTTCGCGTTTGATTTTTTGGCCGGGTTCGATGAATAACATCATACCGAAATATGCGTTGGGATCGCCGATGCCGTAAATGGCTGAGACCGAAGCCACGATGATTACGTCGCGGCGTTCAAACACCGAACGGGTCGCGCTTAACCTGAGCCGGTCAATTTCTTCATTCACGGTCGCTTCTTTTTCGATGTAAATATCAGCGGCGGGCACATAAGCCTCTGGCTGATAATAATCGTAATAGCTCACGAAATATTCGACGGCGTTGTGTGGGAAAAAGGTTTTGAATTCCTGATACAATTGCGCCGCGAGCGTCTTGTTATGCGCCATCACCAGCAACGGACGGTTCACGCGCATGGCGACTTGGGCGACGGTGAAGGTCTTGCCGCTGCCCGTGACGCCGAGCAGCACCTGATGCTTTTCGCCCGCGTTGAGTCCGTTGACGAGGGCTTCGATGGCGGCGGGTTGATCGCCTTGCGGCGCGTAATCAGAGACGAGTTGAAAGGGTCGTGACATTGGGTTTGCTTCTCCTGCTTCGTTGTGCGGTTCGATCGTGCGGCGATTATAGGCATAAAAATATCCGCCGCCACCCATTGCACTTTGTCTAAGACGAGCGTTGAATGTGCGCCAAACAGGGCGCAACAAAACAGCGCCTTCCTATTCACCAGCAGTACCCCAACCAACAGGAGCAACAATGAGTAGCATCAACGTGGGAAAAGTGATTCTGGGCGGATTGGTGGCAGGTGTGGTTTACAACGTAGGCGAGGCCATTTTGAACATGGGCATTCTCGCCCAGGACATGGAAGAGTTCGGTCGGAAATATCAGTTGCCGCCAACCGATGGCAGTTTCATTGCGAAGATGACCATCCTGATGTTCGTCTTTGGCATCGTGACGGTATTCATTTACGCGGCGATTCGTCCGCGTTTTGGCGCAGGCCTCAAAACGGCAGTTATCACCGGCTGTCTCGTATGGTTTCTGTCATTCTTTTACGCAACGTTTTTGATGCAGGCGATTGGCTTGTTTGCGACGGCTCCGTCGGTGAAGGGCGCGTTGTGGGAACTGGGTGAAGCCGTACTGGCTTCGATTGCGGGCGCGTGGGTTTATAAAGAGTCCTAAACAAACGTGTAAGGCGGGTTAATAATCCGCCTTACACCGCTTCAAAAGAGGAACCCTCTGTGACTGCACAGGAAATTGTCGAACAACTCAAAACGCTCGGAACCGAGTCGTATAAAAAAGTGATCTGCCATCACGGCGCAGCGGAACCCGTTTTCGGCGTGAAGATCGAAGAGCTCAAGAAGTTTCAGAAACAGATCAAAAAAGATTATCAACTGGCGCTCGACCTTTATGACACGGGCGTTTATGACGCGATGTATCTGGCGGGACTCGTCGCCGACGACATGAAAATGACCAAGGCGGATTTGAACCGTTGGGTGAAAAAAGCTTATTGCTACGGCATTGGCGAATACACCGTGCCGTGGGTCGCGGCAGAGGGCCGCTTCGGTTGGGAACTTGCGCTGGAATGGATCGAGTCAAAGCAGGAAAGCCTCGCCGCAGCGGGTTGGTCAACGTTGAGCAATCTGGTTGCGCTCAAGGGCGATGGGGAACTGGATGTTGCTGCGTTGAAAAAACTGCTGGTGCGCGTCGCCAAAACCATTCACCAACAACCGAACCGCGTGCGTTACACGATGAATGGGTTTGTGATTGCCGTCGGCAGTTATGTGCGCGAACTGACTGAAACCGCGATTGAGACGGCGCAAAAAGTTGGTGATGTTTATGTTGATATGAGCGGTACGTCGTGCAAGGTTCCGGCGGCGGTCGCTTACATTCAGAAGGTGCAGCAGCGCGGTACGATTGGGAAAAAACGCAAAACCGCGAAGTGCTGATTTTTTGATTTGGATAAGGAAATAGCGATGAGCGATGTTGAAAAAGCGATTGCTACGCAACTGGCGAATATCGAAAAGCGCAGCGGCAAATCATTGGCCGAACTCGCGGCGCTGGTGCGCGCGAGCGGGTTGGCGAAACACGGTGAAATCCGCGACATGCTCAAACGCGATTTGGGCTTGGGACACGGCGACGCCAATACGCTGACGCATCATGTGCTGCAATCTGACGGAGCCAGCGCCGCCGCCGGGCACAGCGCAGACGAAGTGTTGGCAGGCATTTATGTCGGAGCCAAAACCGCTCTGCGTCCGATTCACGAACGCTTGATGGCTGAGATTGGCAAGTTCGGCGAGTTTGAAATTGCGCCGAAGAAAACTTATGTCAGCCTGCGCCGCAAGAAACAGTTCGCCATGATCGGCCCGGCGACAGCGACGCAAGTCGAAGTCGGCTTGAACGTGAAAGACTTGATGCCGACTGAACGCCTCATCGAATTGCCGCCGAAAGGGATGTGCAATTACAAAGTGCGACTGTCGAATGAAGCCGAAGTGGATGCGGTGCTGTTGGGCTGGATCAAAGCGGCTTTCGACAGCGCGGGGTGAGTCTAATTGGTGCGATTCAATCCCGCCAACCGCAGCGCGCGCGACATTTCTGCATTGCGCATAAACCAGCGCCACACGTTGCCGCTACGCAAGTTTTCGGCACTTAGCAACGTGATGCCGAGGTCAATGCCTATCACATCAGGATTCAC
>JABFSD010000919.1 GCA_013140935.1 Acidobacteriota bacterium | reverse complement strand
CTCATGTTCGTTGCACGCACGTTGGCTAATTGAAGCGGCTGATTGGGGTCGCTGAAATCGCTCGTCCAGCGCCAGTTTTTGATTTCCGGCAAATCCTCGAAATGGTCGCGCGTATAAACCTGATGTTCGGCCAGCTTCGCGTTGAACAGGTCAATCAAATCGGTCGCCTGCGCATGCAAACGCGGAACGTATTTCAACGCCTCAATCGCCAAATGGTAGCGGCTCATTCCATTGAGTACGACCATATCGAAGGGTGTCGTCGTCGTGCCTTCGTCTTTGAAACCGCGCACGTGAAAGCGCGCCGCGTTGGCGCGTCCGTGCAGCATGCTGTGAACCGCCCACGTATAACCGTGATAAGCGAAAATCACCGGAGCCGTCGCCGTGAACGATTCTTCAAATGCCGCGTTATCCAATCCGTGCGGATGCGTTTCAGGACTCATCAACGCGCCCAGATCAACGACGTTCACGACGCGCACCTTGAGGCCCGGCAAATGTTTTTGCAGCAGCCACGAAGCGGCACACGTTTCAATCGTCGGCACATCACCCGCGCAAGCTAATACAACATCAGGCTCACCTTCGTCATTGCTGGCGAACTGCCATTTCGACAAACCGCGCGTGCAATGCGCTACGGCTTCGTCCATGGTCAGCCATTGATGCTGCAAATCTTTGCCGCAGGTCACGACGTTGACGTAATTGCGGCTGCGCAAACAGTGATCGAAAACGCTCAACAAACAATTCGCATCGGGCGGATAATAAATGCGAATCACGTCGCTCTTGCGCGCCAACGCGTTATCTACGAAACCCGGCGCTTGATGGCTGAATCCGTTGTGATCGTTGCGCCAGCAATGGCTGCTCAAAAAAATATTGAGCGAAGCGATGTCGGCGCGCCACGGCAAGTCGTGGCATTGATCCAGCCACTTGGCGTGTTGCGTAACCATCGAATCCACGATTTGCGCGAAGGCTTCATACGACGACCACAGCCCGTGCCGCCCCGTCAGCAAATAGCCTTCGAGCCAGCCTTCGCAACAATGTTCGCTGAGCACTTCGATCACGCGACCATCGGCGCTGACGTGATCGTCAAGCGCAACGATCTCGGCCACGCTGCCGCGATTGGTCGCTTCAAAGACTGCGTTGAGCCGATTGGAATTCGTTTCATCGGGGCAGAACAAGCGAAAATTCGTCGGATTGAATTTGATAATGTCGCGCAGAAATTCGCCCAGCTGGCGCGGCGCTTCGGCAAAGACCTGGCCGGGCGCGGGAAGCTCAAGCGCGTAATCTTTGAAGTCAGGCAAAGTGAGTTCGCGCAACAAACGCCCGCCATTCGCGTGCGGATTCGCGCCCATCCGACGATCACCTTTTGGGTTTAACTCGGCGAGGTCTGCGGCTAAACGTCCCTCACGATCAAACACGCTTTCCGGCTCATAGCTGCTCATCCACGTTTCGAGCAGCGCCAGATGCTCAGGGTTTTCGCGCACGCCTGAGAGCGGCACTTGATGCGAACGGAATGTGCCTTCAATCGGAATGCCGTCCACGACTTTCGGCCCCGTCCAGCCTTTGGGCGTGCGCAGCACGATCATCGGCCACGACGGACGTTGCTTGAATCCGTTGACCCGCGCGTCGTCCTGAATCGCACGAATCGCGCTGTAGCATTGATCGAGCGCGGCGGCGAACGCCTGATGCAACGTCGCGGGATCATCGCCCGCGACAAACCAGGGTTGATAGCCGCGTCCGCGATAAAGCAGCGATAACTCTTCATCACTCGTGCGCGCTTCGACCGTAGGGCCAGCGATCTTGTAACCGTTCAAATGCAGAATCGGCAGCACTGCGCCGTCGCGCACCGGGTTGAGAAACTTGTTGCCCTTCCAGCTTCCTTCGAGCGGCGCGGTTTCAGCCTCGCCGTCGCCGATGACACACGCGACGATCAAATCGGGATTGTCGAAGGCCGCGCCATAAGCGTGCAGCAGCGCATAGCCCAACTCGCCGCCTTCGTGAATGGAGTTCGGTACGTGCGGGCCGCAATGGCTCGGCACGCCGCCCGGCGTAGAGAATTGTCGAAACAAGTTACGCATCCCGTCGGCATCCATCGTCACATCGGGATGCACTTCGGAATACGTGCCTTCCAGATAAGCGTGCGCATTGAGCGCGGGGCCGCCGTGGCCGGGGCCAGCGATGTAAATCACGTTGGCATCGTGCGCTTTAATCAGGCGATTCAGATGCACGTAAATAAAACTCAGCCCCGGCGAAGTTCCCCAATGCCCCAGCAGGCGCGGCTTGATGTGTTCTGGCTTGAGCGGCTCGCGCAGCAATGGGTTTTCGCGCAAGTAAATTTGCCCGACGGTCAGATAGTTCGCGGCCTGCCAATAACGCTGCATCTGGTTGAGCAGCGCCGGAGCCAGTGGTTTTGTGATTGGTTCTTTAGGCTGTGTTGTGGCGGCCTTGCTCGATGCAACCGCCGTCGAAAGCTTTTCATTGAATTCAAACATTGATCTCCCTCTTGATGATCGCGCTCGTGTGTCTGGCAATCATCAGATCTTCATTCGCCTTGATGACGCGGACTTTCACGCGGCTGTCATCGCTTGAAATCACCGGCGCATGGGCTTGATTGCGCGTCGCGTCAAGCCTGATTCCTAAAAATTCCAGTCCGGCGCAAATGCGCGCGCGCACGGCAGCCGCACGTTCACCGATGCCGCCAGTGAAAACGAGAATCTCAACGCCGCCCAACGCCGCCGCATAAGCTCCCACATATTTCTTCGCGCGATAACAAAACAGCTCAATCGCTTCGGCGGCGCGCGGGTCAGTGGCTTCGCGCGCCAGCAGGTCGCGCATGTCTGCGCTCGTGCCTGAGACGCCGAGCAAACCCGCTTGCTGATTGAGCAGCGTCTTGACGGCGGCGGGCGTCATCTTTTTTTCTTCGATCAGATAGAGCAGCAAACCCGAATCAACGTCGCCCGCGCGCTCGCCCATCACCAGTCCTTCGCTGGGCGTGAAGCCCATGGACGTGTCAACGCTTTGGCCCTGACGCAGCGCAGCCATGCTCGCGCCATTCCCCAGATGCGCGACGATCACGCGACCCTCCGCCGCCGCGCCGTCCAGCACGCGCAATTGCTCAACGATGTATTCGTAAGAAAGCCCGTGAAAGCCATAACGTTCGATGCCTTCGTCATAAAAGCTGTGAGGCAGCGCATACGTCCGCGCGACCGTGGGCATTGCGCGGTGAAAGGCCGTGTCGAAGCAAACGACCTGCGGCAAGTTCGGGTAACGGCGTTTGACGAACTCGATGCCCTTGAGCGCCTGCGGCATGTGGTCAGGATCGAGCGGCGTCAATGTTTGCAGGGCTGCCAGCAATTCAGGCGTGACCAATTGCGGCGCGTGGTAAGACTGCCCGCCATGTACAACGCGATGCCCCACGGCAGTTAGCCCTTGACCCGTTTCGTGTTGCGCAAACCAATCGAATAGTGCTTGCAAGGCGGCGTGGTGGTCGAGCAGTTGGTTGCGTTGGTCGAGCAACGTCGCGCCGCTGGCGTCAGTGATTTGCATGCGGCTGTCGTGAATGCCGAGTCGGCTCACTTCGGCTGACAGCCTGAGTGATGGCGGCTCGCTCATCGCATAGAGCGCAGCTTTCAGGCTGGATGAGCCGGTGTTGATCGTCAGCACGCACTGATTAGCTGTGTCCATAAATTTATTTCCGAATGCCGATGTTGATGGCCCAGAACGCGAACTTAATCGGTTTTTCCTTCCATTCGAGTTCGGGGTTCATCGCCCGCAAACAGAACAGCAGCAAGCCCAGGCCGAGCGTGCCATACACACCATAAAGCGCGCCGTGCGCATGCACCGCCGCCGTGTTCAAGCCCTGCATGTAATAAAGCGCA
>JABFSD010000568.1 GCA_013140935.1 Acidobacteriota bacterium | reverse complement strand
TGCACCAGCGGCGCGGAAGCCGTGACCTGCACGGTTTCAGTCGTCGCGCCAATCTGTAATTTGAAATCCGAACGGGCGCGTTGATCTACCTGCAACACGATGCCGCTGCGCGATTCGGTGCGAAAGCTGGTCATCTCCGCCGTCAGCGTGTAATTGCCTATCGGCAGTTGCACCAACAGAAAATCGCCGCGTTCATTCGCCGTCACCGAACGCTTGAAACCCGTATCGGTATTGGTCGCGGTGAGCGTCGCGCCCGGTACGACCGCGCCGCTTTGATCGGTCACCGTGCCGGTGAGTGAAGCGTAAATGTTTTGCGCCTTAACGGGCGCACTGATGAGCAGGCAGCCAATCAGCGTCAGAAAGGAAAGACGGATGCGAGACATAGCGGCTCCTTCGCTTGTGTGAAAAAGGTTTTTGGAACGACAGGAATTGTCTACCGAGCAAATGCAATCAATCTGATATGTCAGTGTTTGAATTATGGCGCGCACGATAATACCGAAGGTTGAAATGTACAAGCGCGGTATAGTGCGCGCTCGGCCAGGTCATGAGCGAGCTTTGGCTGCTTTGATAAAGACGCGCTCACCTTCCCATTCAAACGTTCCCTTCAGTCCGGCTTTAGCGGTGATCTGTGCGACATAAGCCGCGACGGCTTCACCACGGTCGTTGCGCGTCAACACTTCGGGCTGGCCTGACGGCGTAATCCAACAGGGGATGAATCCTGCGCGCGTAACGCCGGTTGGGCTGACTTCGCAAAACGCGATCACCGCGTTCTTGGCTTCAGAATGAAACGGATAAGTCGGATAGTCTGGATCAGGCTCGAAGCCGAAAAGTTCGCGGCGACGCTTGGCCCACGCGAGTCGTTCAGGACTGGCGTTGTTCTCGATATTGAGCGCGCGCGTAACGGTGACGAAGTTGCCGAGGCCGTGAAAGATCGGCTTGCCTTTATAGGTCTCGATGCCGCGCAGGATGTGCGCATGATGGCCGACCACGATGTCAGCGCCCGCGTCAATCGCGGCCTTGGCGACCTGGCGTTCATACATTGCAATGAGCGCGGGCGTGTGGGCTACGCCTTTGTGAAAGGCAACGGTCAGCACGTCAACTTGTGATCTTAGTGATTCAACATCGGCTTGCATGGCTTCGAGCGAGTCGGGTTCGGCGAACGTATAAATCGTCGGCGGCCCGCCGGGCGTGGCGTAATTCAATTCGTAATGCGTCAAGACGTGAAGGTAAGCGACACCGGCTTTGTTGTGTTTGGCCCACGAATCGCGCGGGCCTACGCAGTTGTAACTCAGTACGCCGATGCGTAAGCCGTTGCGCTCAATGATGGCGGGCTGGCGCGCTTCGTTGAGATTCATGCCTGCGCCGACGGTGACGATGTTTTCAGCGCGCAAGGCGGCGATGGTGTCTGCGACGCCCGCTGTGCCTTGATCGAACATGTGATTGCCCGCGAGTGTGGCTACGTGAAAGTTGGCGCGGGCGAGTGCGGCGAGGTGTTCGGGATTGGCAGGGGGCGCGGGTACGTCGGACGATTGCTCAACGCCGCGCATGGTGTGCGGGACTTCAACGTGGCCGATGACGAGATCGGCGGATTGCAAAGTCGCGCGCGCGAGGTCGAAAAACGAATCGGGGTTGGGTTCGTCGAGAATGAGGTCGCCGACAAAGAAGATGGTTGTAGGAGTTACGGGAGTCATAGGAGTTATGAGAGCTTTTATTTGAAGCCAGTGCAGAAAAGAAATGCTTCCCATAGAGAAGCTCGGTTGACCGCAGATGACGCGGATGCGGCGGATTTTCGCGGATTCTTTTTGGGGTTTGATCCGCACTTATTTTTGCAGGCGTTGTTCGATGAAGTCTGTGACGCGAGCGCGCATTGCTTCGCCATTCCACATGCGCGCATCAACCATATCCGTCCAAAGTTGCAACGTAGGAATGCCGGCGGATTCAAGCGCGCGGGCAGTGAAGTAAGTGCCGGTTGCCGAAGGCCGCGAGCCGTGCGGTACGAGCAGCAACGCGCCGTCAATGCGATGTTGTTTGGCTTGTTCGACGATCCATTCATTGACCCACGGCGGATTGTGGAGTTGTTCGTTCATACTCACGACGCGGCTCGCCAGCGCGCGCAACGGGTCGGCTTCAGCACCGTAACGAATGTAACCATCCGGCCCGAAAGCTAAGTACATTGACCAGACGAACACCGCGCCGTGGCTTGCTTCAAACGCCGTATAAAATGCCGTGTCGTGCCATAGCCCCGCGCCAACCCACATCAGGCGCAAGCGTTCGTTGGGTACGGCGGCGATGCCGTTTGCGACGCGCTGTTTCACTTCATCGCGGAAGGCGCGCGCGTGACTGACCGCCCATTCGCTGCCGCGCACCCATTGCGTAGTCATTACGTTTTGCACCTGTTCATTCATCCGCACCGGCGTTTGCGGTGCAGCGCAAATCAGTTCGCGTACTTCTTCAAAATACTCTTCCTGCTGATTGACCGCCGCCATCAACGCGCGCAGCCGTTCGAGATCAAAGCGCCGTCCCGTAGCTTCTTCGATCTTGCCGATCAAGTGCTGCATCTCTTCGACCATGAAATCGAGGCGATGGGCTTCATACAATTCTTCCCAAGCGTAGCGGCTGAGTTCCCACCAGCGCGGCGGCAAGTGCGTAGCTCCCGTGTTATCCAACGTCACGAACGGCGCATCGAAAGCCTTGGCCCACAGGGCGAATACACGTTGGACGCAATCGCAAGTCAGCCGCGCCGCCAGCAAAGCGGGTTTAGGCAAGCCGCCCCACGGCGCGCTCGCCGGATCGTTCGCCAATGTGCAAGCCAAGCCCAACGAGCAATAGCGGCACAGTCCATCGTGAAAGCCCTGCGCGTTAAGCACGTCGAGATAACGCGCCGACAACTGTTTCGCCGCGATCACTGCCGCCCACCACTGATTGCTGACGACGGGCACGTCCATCACGCTGAACAGTTCAAGCGGCATATCGGCTTGCACAATCGCGTAAGGCCGATGATCGGCGAATACGTCTTGGCGCAATTGCGCGAACCACGCTTTCTGATGTTCAGCGGCGGCGCGTGTGCATTCGAGTTGTTTGTCGGTGCGTTCAGCCATTTCGTGTTTGTTTGGTCAGCGCGGCAATAAATGCTGAAATGGGTTCGAGCTGCGCCTCGCGCGCTTCTTCGCGTATCAGTAAATGCGGGATGCCGCGTTGAACTAAAAACTGTTTCTGTCTCGGATAGTCCCAGCCGCCAATGTCGTCTTCGGGCGGCAGGTAAAACACGACACCGTCAATGTTGTGCAACGCTTCACGCTCGAACCACTTATCAGCGACATCAGCGGGATAGACACGCGGGCTTTCTGCGTCGCGGTGATACTTGCGAAAGACGCAGGCAAGCAAATCTTTGCCGAGCGCGATGTCGCGTCCGGCAGCGCGCGCGCCGTGCCAGTCGTCTTCGGCGACAACGATTGCGCCGTGTGATTCTAGTGCTTGATGCATAAGCGGATGATCGAGCGCAGCGCCTTTGACGAGCAATCGCGGGCCGTTGAGTGACTTAGCGGCTTTCAATTCGTTGACGGCTTGCGCGGCGAGTTCGGCAAAGCTCGTGCGATCCATAAAATTCCACGCGCCGATCAATGCCATTGCTTCAGCGCCGCTGAGTTTCGGCTTGGCGCGACGACGCAAGCGCAACAGTTGGCGAATGGCGGCGCGCGCGGCGTTCGATTCGTTGATGGCGTTGGTTAATGATTCGTCAGTGATGGCTTGGCCGGTGGCTTCAGCCAATCGTAGCGCGAGTTCTTTGGTTCGTTCGAGGCCGTAACGCTCGCTGCGTGGCGTGCGCGTATGCAGCAAGTCGTAAAGATAAGTCGGCGGAATTTTGTCGCAGCCTTG
>JABFSD010000736.1 GCA_013140935.1 Acidobacteriota bacterium | reverse complement strand
CTCGGCAGTGCGTTCGTCGGTCGGACGGCGTAACGTCGCGCCGAGGCGCGTGCCGACGGCTACGTCATCATAAGGTGCCCAGGCATCGAACATCGCCGTATGCGTTACCGCCAACGCGCGCGCCACCATCGGCGGCCCCAGCCGCGTGTTACGCACGGCTTGCAGCGCGACTTGGTTCCAGCGCAAAGCTACATTTTCCTCATCGGTGGTTTGCGCGAACGCGCAGGGGGCGAGGCTTAACAAACTTAATAGCAGGCAGCACACGCTGACTGTCAAACGAGTGAAGACAAATTTCATAACGATCCTTTCAAGTCAAAATTAGTCGGAATTGAATGATCGTGCGTCAGGGGAGACGGCTCAGCCGAAAGCGAGCGTCAGAGGGCACGAGCGTAGGTTAGGAATGGCAGGCTCTGCGGGATTCGTGGATTATCTGGAAGGTATCAGATTGTTAGTGGCCGGAAGAAACGAGCCTGAAAAAGAGCGGCGGGATGCCAAAGCGGGCGCAGCTTACGCCAATCCGTTAAGCCGCATCAATTACTTTTTTGCATTTTTTTTACCCGCGTTCAGTCTGGTGCGTAGGGTTTCTGCACCGTTATCACAACGTTACCCAGGTATTGGTCTTGCCGCTGATGACGACGGCTTCGATGGCGCGCATGTTGGCGACTGCATCCGTTAGCGGCGTAGGCACGGGACGGTGGTTGATCACCGCCAGCGAAAACGCATCCGCCTCGATCGTATATTGATCGCACACGGCAAAGCTGATCTCGTCGAGTTGTCCGTCGTGTTGATGCCACAAGCGCGTCGGCTGATCGGGCGGCGCATTGAACGGGATTTCGATTTCGATGCGTCCCGTCGTGCCAAAAATATGCACACGTTGATAGGGTGCAAGCTGCGTCGAACACGTGAACGTTGCCGTGCCGTGGCCGAAATCCAGCACGCCCGAAGCCAGACGATCGGTGTGAAACTGCGGATCATATTCGACCCAGCCTATGACGCGCTTCGGTTCGGCGTCGAAGAGGAAGCGCGATAGCGAAATGTTGTAACAGCCAATATCCATCAGTCCGCCGCCGCCGATGCCGGCCTGATTGCGCACGTTCGCGGCGTCGTTATTGAAGTAAGAAAACAACGACTGAATGGTGCGCAATTCGCCGATGCCGCCTGCTTTAATGATCTCTTTGGCTTTTACCCATTGCGGATGCAGCCGATACATAAAGGCTTCCATCACTTTCAACGAGGGATGTTTTGCGGCGGCCTCGACGAGCAACTGCGCTTCGGCGGAATTCAGTCCGATGGGCTTTTCGCACAACACGTGTTTGCCCGCTTCCAGCGCCTTGATCGTCCACGGCACGTGCAAGTGGTTCGGCGTAGGGTTGTAAATCACATCAATCTCAGGGTCGGCGAGCAAGGCTTCATACGAGCCGTAAGCCTTCGCCAAATTGAATTCGGCGGCGGCGGCTTGCGCCTTCGCCAAGTCGCGCGAAGCAAGCGCGACGGCTTCGCTGTGTTGGCACGCGCGCAGCGCAGGCAGGATTTTGGTGAGTGCAAATTTTGAAGTGCTTAACACGCCCCAGCGTAATTTGTTCATAGGTATCTCTCGGAAAAATGTCGCGTAAGCTGCCGTGCTTGCGCGATTGATTGAGTGTTGATCGAGTAATTAAGACGCGGACGATGGTGCAACCTCGCTGGCCAATGCGCGCAAGCCCTTGACCAGTCGCCCGATGCCAGCGGCCACCGCTTCGGGTTGTAACGCGCCGTAAGAAATGCGCAGGTAACAAGCGTCGTTTACGCCAAACGCCGTACCTGGAATCGCCGCGACTTTGAATTCGCGCACGAGCCTTTGCACCAATGCCAGCGGCGTCCAGTCGCGTTGCAGCCGCAAGAAAAAGTAAAACGCTCCGTCAGCCGGCGGGACGACGCAAAAGTCTTCGAGCGCATTCAACTCGCGCATCACGTGCGCGCGTACCGCCGCCAGCGTTGCCAGTTTGTCACGACGAAAGGCTGCGCCCGCTTGCATTGCGCCGACCGCAGCGAATTGCGAAGCGACCGGAGGGCAGATCAAGATCGTATCCTGCACTTTGTTGACGGCTTCCATCAGATGCGCGGGAATCACCATCCAGCCGATGCGCCAACTGGCAAAGCCATACGACTTGGAAAGCGAATAGAGCGAGATCGTATGTTCGGCGCTGCCCGCCATCGAAGCTGCTGAAAAATGTTTTGCGTCGCCGTAAACAAAATACTCATACGCCTCATCGCTGATGTGATAGAGGCCGCGTTCACGGCACAGCGCATTGACGGCGCGCAAGGCCGCTTCGGGATAAACCGCGCCGGTCGGATTGTTCGGTGAAACAGTGACGATGGCTTTGGTGCGCGGCGTGATGGCGGCGGCGATGGCATCGAGATCGAGTTGATATTGCGCATCGGTCGGCACGCATACAGCGCGCGCGCCGATCATCGTCAACGCCATCTCGTGATTGAAATAATACGGCGTAGGCAAAATGACTTCGTCGCCCGTGTCGCAGATCGCCAGCACCGCATTCATAAACGCCATATTGCCGCCCGCCGTTACGACGACGCGATGGTTGTCGTTAATCGAAAAACCGTTCTCGGTTTCATGTTTCTGCGCAATGGCGGCGAGCAAATCGGGCACGCCATAAACGGCTTGGTATTTATTCAATTCAGGTTGCTCGGCCAGCCGTGCGACTTGCGCAAAGGCTTCCGGCGGCGGCGGATAAGACACGACACCTTGCCCCAATGAAATGGTACCGGGGTTTTGACGAATGAGTTCGGCTACGACGGGAATGATCGGCGCTTGTACAGCATCCATACGCCTGGAGACGCGCGGCGATTCAGGGAAACGATTCATAGCCGCACTCTAGCCCAACCCTTTTTTCTCGTAAACCGCCGTAGGCAAGTCTCGCGCGATGAATTATGATCGGGCTTACCTCATCCTATTCATCAACATCCATCATCACATCTATCAAGGAGATTTCATTCGTGGCAATCGTAAAACCCTTTCGCGCGTTGCGTCCTTTGCCGGAGCGCGCCGCCGACGTATCCGCCGTCCCTTATGACGTAGTGAATTCCACCGAGGCCGCTCAGTTGGCCGAAGGCAATGCGCTTAGTTTCTTGCGCGTTTCGCGTCCTGAAATCGAACTGCCGTCGGACACTGACATTTACAGCGACGCCGTGTATGCCCAAGCCACCGCGAATTTCGACCGCTTGATGCAAGCGGCTCCGCTGACGCTCGAAGACGAACCGACGTTTTATCTTTACCGGTTGAAGATGGGCGAACCAACGCAAACTGGTTTGGTCGCGTGCTGTTCGGTGGATGAATACGACAATGATGTCATTCTCAAACATGAACGCACGACGCAATACAAAGAAGACGACCGCACGCGCCATATCCTGAGTTTGCGCGCGCAAACTGGCCCGGTCTTTCTGGCTTATCGCGGCACCGAAGCTATCAATGCGCAAGTTGCGGAACATACCGCGAGTGCGCCGTTGTTTGATTTCACGGCAGTGGACGGCGTCGCGCATACGCTCTGGCGCGTACCCGTCACTGCCAACGCAGCCATCAGCGAAGCCTTTGGCGCGGTGGCGAATTTTTACATCGCCGACGGGCATCATCGCGCCAAGAGCGCCAGCCGCGCGCGCGAAGCTTTACGCGCAGCGAACGCAGCGCATACGGGCACGGAGGAATACAACTTTTTTCAGGGCGTGCTGTTCCCGGCCGATCAGTTGCGCATTCTCGCTTATAACCGCGCGGTAAAAGACTTGAACGGTTATGCGTCGGCGGATTTTCTCGACGCAGTACGAGGCGATTTTTATGTGACGGAAAACGCTGTGCCTGCCCCCGCCGAGCCGCATCACTTCTCGATGTATTTCGAGGGCCGCTGGTATGGCTTAAAGCTGCGCAGCGACGTGACGCAACGGCTGCGTGCGATTGATCGTTTGGATGTGAGCGTATTGCAAGATCATTTGCTCGCGCCCGTGCTGGGCATTCAAGACCCGCGCACCGACCGCCGCATTCATTTCGTCGGTGGCATTCGCGGTACGGCGGAGTTGGAAAAATTGGTGAACGAAGGACAAGCTGCGGTCGCCTTTTCGCTCTATGCCACGACGCTCGACGATTTGATGAATGTGTCGGACGCGGGCGAAATCATGCCGCCGAAATCTACGTGGTTTGAGCCGAAGCTGCGGGATGGTTTGTTGAGCCATTTGATTTGACGCCTTCGTAGTTCAGCGCGTTCGTAGTTCCGCCTTTAGGCGGGCGGCACTATCTTCCAATCCGCCGCCCGTCTAAAGGCGGAACTACGAACGCGCTACCTCAATGCGTATGCTTGAATGAAAAACGTCCCTTCGCCGAACCTTTCAGCCACGCGATAACGCGATTCGATCCAACGCATCAGCGCCTGCTGGTAATCCTGCCCGAACGTACGATCCCGAAATTCCGACGTATCCAGATTGGCAATCAAAATCAGCGGTACGCGGCGACGCTCTAATTCAACGATGGCGGCGGCTTCCTGCGCACCGGTCAGAAAACCGGGGTGCAGGATTTCGTAAAAAAACGGCTGCCGTCGTGCGCTTAAAAAATTCAGCGTCGTAGCCATCGGCAGGCACAGCACTTCGTCGTCAGGTTGCGTATGCGTCGCCACATAATCCAACGCCGCTGCCATCGGTTGGCCGAATTCGGCTTCTACCCACAAACGTCCGCGTGGGGTTTGCAGCGCGAAGTTTTTCTGACGATGCAACAGCTTGATCGAATTCACGCCCATGCCGATGGCTAACAAAATGATGAGCGTGACGGCGATGCGTTGATAGTGCGACAAGACCTCTGCATTGACGTTTAACCATTGCGGCAACAGGTTGAACAACAAATGCAGATAAACCACGATCACCAACGGCAGAAAGAACGGCGTGTAAGGCCCGGTCGCCGTCACGTTGAGGAAGCTGCGCAGGATGCCGCAAAAAGCAAAGACGGCATAAAGCGCAAGGGTGGGGCAGGTTCGCAACCTGCCCCACAGCACCGGCAATAACAACACCGCCGAAGCAAAAGGCGTGACGGCTTGCGGGACGCTAAAGAATTTGAACGCGACGAATAACGTCAACGCGCTGGCTGACAAACACAACAAGCCTTTGCGCAAAGTCGAGCGTTCGCGGGTCCATAACGCAGCAAACGTCAAACATCCGCCGCACCACAACGCCAACATCGGCACGCCTGACAGCGTGAACCAAAGCGATTGCGGCCAGCGCGCCAAGCCGCTGAGATGACGATTGAAATAAACCAACTGCGGCGGCATCGAAGTGAAAAGAATGTGATTGTCTTCAAGCAGCACGCGCCACGATACGCGACTGAGAATCACGCCGAACGTCACCACCGCGATGGCAATCACGGGCAGCGCAAAGACCAAGCCGTTGCGCCATTCGATGCGTCGCGTTTGCCAACTCGTCGTCAACCATAGCAAAGCGGCAGCAACCAATGCGCCTAAGGCGAGTTCGGGTTTGGCAATGACGGAAAGCCCTGCGAGCAAGCCTGCGACCATCATCCAGCGCAATCGCTGTGTGATCGTGAATTGCACGAGCGCCGCCAGCGACGCCAGCGCGAACAGCAATCCATATAAGGCGGCGTAAGCATAAGGCTGCACGTAATTCCCGGTTGATTTGAGCGCGCAAGTGACGAGCGCGAGCGCGATGGCGGCGAAGGCTTGCGGCCCTGTCATCAAACGGCGCGCGAGCCAATATAACAACAGCAAAATCAGTGCGCCGCCGCACGCACCTGCGATATGCAGCACCGAAAGTTGAAGGCCGAAAACGCGAAAGAGCAGGGCATTGAAATAGGGCGCGAAAGGGCCGTAAAGAAATTGCACGTCACGATAGAGCATTTCACCGGCAGCCAAGCGCGCGGGCAAATTCATCTCGCGTCCGTGATCTATGAGCGGCTGCGTCCAGCGTTGCCACGAGGCGAGCAACAGCAAGCCATAACTCAACAGCAACAGGGCCGTTGCGTGACGATCAGTGAATGACGATGAGCGAACGAATGATTTCATGCTTCAAGAGTGACGCAGCGTTTGCCAACCATAACGTGCCATTTACAATGCCTGCCGCATTCCATTCTCTATGAACAACGCTACGTCACCCGCTTTGTCGCCCGAACGCTGGGCGCAAGTCAAAACCCTTTTCACCGAAGCCGCCGAACTTCCGACCGGCTCACGCAATGCGTGGCTTGCCGAACGTTGCGGCACCGATGCCAGCTTGCGCGCCGAAATCGCCAAGCTGCTGGCGGCTGACGAACGCGCGGACGCCTTTTTAGAAACTGCTCCGATTAGCCAACTTGCCCGCGAACAACTCGCCGAAGGTGAAAGTGTCGGGGCTTATCGCATCATCCGCGAACTGGGACGCGGTGGCATGGGTACGGTTTATCTGGCTGAACGCGCCTCCGTCGGTTTCGAGCAGCGTGTCGCCCTCAAGGTCATCAAGCGCGGCATGGATAGCGACGAAGTGTTGCGGCGCTTTTACGCCGAGCGCCAGATTCTCGCGCAACTCAATCATCCACACATCGCGCGCTTGCTCGATGGCGGACAAACGGCGGATGGGCGGCCTTTTTACGTGATGGAATACATCGAGGGCGTGGCGCTGGATGATTACGCCCAAACGCATGCGCTGCCGGTGGACGAACGCTTGCGGTTGTTTCAACAGGTGTGCGCGGCGGTGCAATACGCCCATCAGCAATTGGTGATTCACCGCGATTTAAAACCATCGAACATTCTCGTCATGGCCGACGGCACGGCGAAGCTGCTCGATTTCGGCATTGCGAAAGTACTGTCAAAAAATGGGGAGAGCGATGACAAGGCGACGGTGACGCAAATGATGATGCTGACGCCGGCTTATGCCAGCCCTGAACAATTGCGCGGCGCGCGGCTCACGACAGCGAGCGATGTATACGCGCTCGGCGTCATTCTTTATGAATTGCTGACGGGCGTTTCGCCCTATCAAACCAAGCCGGAAGAGACGCACGCCCTGACCAAAGAGATTTGCGAAACCGAACCGCAACGCCCCAGCCTGCGCGCATTGCGTACGGGGCAGGCGCAGGTGCCGGCGCAAAAGATTGATGCCGAACTCGATCACATCGTGATGATGGCGTTGCGCAAAGAAGCCACGCGGCGTTATGCCTCGGTCGAACAATTCAGCGAAGACCTGCGGCGTTATTTAGCCGGGCTGCCCGTTCACGCGCGGCCTGATACGTTCGGCTATCGCGCGCGCAAGTTCGTGCAACGCAATCGCACGCTCACGGCGGCTACGCTCGCGGTGGCGTTGAGCCTAACCGGCGGACTCGCGCTCGTGTTACGCCAGGCGCGCATCGCCGAACGCGAACGCGCGCTCGCTGAACGTCGCTTCGACGAAGTGCGTCAGTTAGCCAACAAGTTCGTGTTTGATTACCACGACGAACTCGCCAAGTTGCAAGGTTCGACGGCGCTGCGGCAACGCATGGTCAACGACGCCAAAGGTTATTTGACGCGGTTGGCGCAAGACGCGGGCGGCGACGATTCGTTGCGACTCGAACTCGCACAAGCCTGGATCAAGATCGGCGACGTGCAAGGCAAGCCTTACCTCGCCAATCTGGGCCAAACCGACGAAGCCCTGAAAAGTTATGAACAAGCCCGTCAACTGGCCGAAGCCGTGGCCGTGGGCCATCGGGCCAACGCCAAAGCACAACTCGTGCTGGGGCTGACGATGCAAAGCCTCGGGCACATTCAAACGCGCGCCGGGCAATTCAAGACGGCGCTGCCTTTGCTTGAACGAGCCGTTACGCTTTTGCAAAGCGCGCCGAGCACCGACTTCGCTACGCAAACCATGCTGGCGCAAACTTATCTGGCTTTGGGCGATTGCCTTACGCGCAGCGGCAATGCCGCCGCCGAACAAAAGCGCGCCATCGAAATTTATCAGCAGGGTTTGCGCTTGAATGAAACCTTACTCGCGGCGCAGCCTGAGGACCGAAGCCGTCGCCGCCGCGCGCTGGCGATTATCGAACAACGCCTGGGCGTGACGGTGGCGAACAACGCCAAGGCCCCTGATGATTTGGCGCGCGCGCGCGATCATCACCAGCATGCGACGGCTTTATTCGCCGCTGTCGCGGCTGCCGATCCCGCAAACGCCGCCACGCAACGCGACCTGATGGATCAATACCAGATGCAAGCCGAAGTGCTCGCCAAGGTGGGCGAGACGGAAAAAGCGCTGGCCGATTGCCAACGCGCGCTTGCTTTCTTTGCGCAACGCGCGGCTGCCGAACCGCTCAACGCCGAAGCGCAGCGCGATCTGGCGACCGCTCATTACATTCATTGCACCATCCTTCAAAGCGGCAAACACCCGGTTGCCGCCATCGCAGCCATGCGGCAAGCCGTGGCGATTTATGAACGGCTGGCCGCGCGCGATCCGAACAACGCCGAGAACTATCAAGACCTCGCTGCTGGTTACGGACGCATTGCCGACACCGAAAGTCACCTGGGCCACACCGCGCAAGCCGAAGCGGCGACCCGGCGCATGGAAGAATACCTGACGAAAGTGAAAGCCTTGCGATCACGCTGAACTCCGCCGATTGCCACGCTTTCGCGCAATGGCTATCATCGCCGCGCTTTTCATCTCAATACCGCACATCGTTTATCACTATGACCATGAATTTTTTCCGCGCGGCGTCAAGCATCGCCCTGCTTACGTTTTTCTCACTATCGGCTTTCGCTCAAAACGGCGCGCTCAAATGGGAACCGATTCAAACCGAAGCCTACGCGCTCTTGCTCGATTACCTCAAACTCGACACGACTAATCCGCCGGGCAATGAAATCCGCGCCGCCAAATTTTTCGCCGCCATCTGCCAGCGCGAAGGCATTGAGCATAAAGTTTTCGAGCCTTTTCCCGGACGCGGTACGTTATGGGCGCGCGTCAAAGGCAGTGGCTCCGAGCGTCCGATCATCCTGCTCAATCACTCCGACGTAGTTCCGCACGACAAAGCTTTTTGGACGACTGAACCGTTCACGCCCGTCGAGAAAGACGGCTTCATTTATGGGCGCGGCGCGCTGGATATGAAAGGGTTGGGCATGGCGCAATTCGTGACGCTGCTCACGCTGCACCGATCAAAGGCGAAGCGAACACGCGACGTGATTTTTCTGGCGACAGCCGACGAAGAAGCGGGCGGCTTGCAAGGCGCGGGTTGGTTCGCCAAAAACCATCCTGAGTTGTTGGGCAAAGCCGAATTTTTGTTGAACGAAGGCGGCGGCAACTTCGCCGACGACACAGGCAAAGTGTTGAGCATCGGCGTCGGCCCGTCAGAAAAAACGCCCGCGTGGTTGCGGCTCACGGCGACGGGCGCGGCGGGACACGCTTCGATTCCGCGTCCCGATTCATCGGTCAATCGGTTGATTCGCGCGTTGAACAAGCTGCTTGATTATAAACCGCCGATGCAATTGACGCCGGCGGTCGAACAAATGTTCAAAGCCAGCGCGCCACTGCGCTCGGCGACGATGCGCGCGAAATTCGAGAACATCCGCGAATCGTTGAAAGACTCTGACTTTCTCAAGCTAATCGAAAGCGATCCGATGGCGAACGCGCTGTTGCGCAATACGATCTCGATCACGATGCTCGCGGGCAGCAACAAGGTGAACATCATTCCGCCCGCCGCCTCTGCCGACATTGATACGCGCGTCGTGCCCGGCGAAAAGCTCGACCGCTGGATCGCCGAACTAAAGTCAGTTATCAACGACGACAAGGTCAAGATCGAACCGATTCTAGCTTTCGATGCGAACGCTTCGCCGATTGATACGGCGCTGGTCAAAGCCGTCGCCACGGTCAGCAAACGTAATTATCCCGACGCGGTGATTTCCTATCCCGTACAAGCCGGATTCACTGACTGTCACTTCTTTCGTGAGTTGGGCATTCACAGTTACGGCTTTTCGCCTTTCGTCGCGGCCCCGCGCCAACTCGGCGGCGGAGTCCACGGCAACGACGAACGCCTGGGCAAACAAGCCTTTCTCGACGGCGTGAAATTCTTTTACGAAGTCATCGCTCAATTAAGTGAAAAGTGAACAGCTAAAAGTGAAAAATGCGTAGTGAACTCCTTCGACAGAAAGCGCCCCTCGCGCAGTCCTTCACTGTTCACTTTTAACTTTTCACTCTCAAAGATTATGCCTTCGATTACCTTACAACGACGCATTCGCTGGGCTGACGCCGACGCGGCGGGCATTCTCTATTACGCGCGGATGTTCGATTACTTTCAGGAAGGCGAAGCGGAGTTGTTGCGTTCGGTGGGCTATGAACATCGGCCTGAGTTGGGCATGGGAATGCCGCGCCGTCACGTCGAAGCTACGTTTCATCAAGTGTTGCCGCTCGATGCGCCCTTTTGGTTGCGCGCCAGCGTAGCCAAACTCGGCACGACTTCGATTCGCTATTGGTATGAAGTCTTCACCGACGTTGAGTGTCAGCAACTCGCGCTCGAAGGCTTTGTTACTATCGTTTTTACCAAAGACCACAAGCCCTGTCCGATTCCGGCGGACTTGCGCGCGAAACTTTCCGATTAAAACGCCGGGCAATTTTCCGCCACAGCTTTTGACTGTGTCATTGGCCTCTTATATGGTGGTCATACCACCGCACCGCATACCGTGCAGCGTAGGAAAAACATGGAAACGTTAATGACCAGAATCGAACCGCAAAAACGCCGCTATGAATTGGTAGCCGAACGGTTGCAGGAATTCATCGTTGCGAGCCATTACCACGAAGGCGACTTGTTGCCGACCGAGCGTAAGTTGACCGAAATGCTGGGCGTCAGCCGCACCGTCGTGCGCGAATCGTTCAAGATTTTGACGCAAAAAGGATTGCTCGAAATCCGTCCCGGCAAAGGAGCCGTCGTCACACGCCCCAACACCGAAGTCATAGCAAGCATGATCGAGTTGCAACTCAGCTTCACCAAAGGCGATTCGCAACGCAAGCTGGTCGAAGTGCGGCGCACGCTGGAAACCGAAATCGCCGCGCTGGCTGCCGCGCGACGCAATAAGGCCGATCTGCAACTATTGGAAAAAACGGTGGCAACGATGGAAGCCAACCGCGAAAATCAGGCGGTCTGTAATCAGGCCGACCTCGACTTTCATCTGGGTCTGGCGCAAGCCAGCCACAACGAACTTTACGGCATTCTGCTCGCGCCGATTCGTGACCTGCTCTATCAGGCGATGGAGCGCGTCTTTGAGGTCAAGAACGCGACCAACGAAGCGATTGACCATCATCAGCGCATTCTGGCTTGCGTGCAGGCAGGCGATGCGAATCAGGCACGCCACGAAATGAACGCGCATCTCGACCAGTTCGAGCGCGTGTTAAAGGCTTCGCTGAAATTGCGGAAGTTCCAGGCCTAGCACGTAAGCTATGGCTAAACACATAACTGATTGGCGGTCATACCACAGTACCATCAGGCCAATCGGCTTGAACCAACAACTCCTTCTGACAGAGGTAACTCCATCATGTTGAAACAGCTACTGAATTTTGTTTGGGGAATGGGCTTAATCGTCGTATTGCTCGTCAATGGCGCGGGCGCACAGGGACGCGGCGGACTGACCGGGCGAGTGAGCGACGCCGCAGGCGCTGCCGTGACGGGCGCGCAAATCGAATTGCTCAATGCCGCGACCAGCGAGAAACGGACGGCGATGAGCGACACCGACGGAGCCTTTCAGTTCACTTCGCTCAATCCGGGCGTTTACCGCTTAGAGATACGCGCCAGCGGCTTTAAGAAATATGCGCAACCCAATCTGACTTTGCAGGTAGACGAACGCCTGACGATGAATGCCGCGCTCGAAATCGGCGACGTGGCGGAATCGGTGGCAGTGACGACGCAACCTGCGCTGGTGAATACGCAAGATGCGACGGTGCGCGGCGTGATTGATGCCAAACGCATGGCCGACCTGCCGCTCAATGGCCGCAGTCCGTTGCAATTGATGTTGCTCGTCCCTGGCGTTGTGCCTTCGCCCGGCACCGGCATCGGCGGTTCGTTTCAACCCGGCGGACAACAGTTCGTCGCATCGAGCGGCAGCAAGGCGAACGGCATCAATTACGTGCTGGACGGCGGCGACAATATGGACACCTATCGCAGCGTCGCCAATTCGTTTCCGAACCCGGACATCCTGCAAGAATTCAGCTTTCAGACGAACAGCTATTCGGCGGAATACGGCGGGCGCGCGGGCGGCGTGGTCAATGCCGTCACGAAATCGGGCACGAATGAGTTTCACGGCACGCTCTATGAGTTCGCGCGTAATCAGGCGTTGAATGCGCGTAATTTCTTTGCGCCGATCATCAATGGCCGTGCGGCGGATGACGGATTGAAGCGGCATCAATTCGGCGGCACGATTGGCGGGCCAGTTTACCTGCCGTTGTTGGGCGAAGGCGGACGCGCGGTGTATC
>JABFSD010000376.1 GCA_013140935.1 Acidobacteriota bacterium | reverse complement strand
CTTTCAGCGCGTAGCCGTTGCCGTAAAAAGCCCGCTGGCGAAAGCCGGTCACGTAAAGCACGGCTTCGCGCAGCGTCTTGCTCGGAATCGTGCCCGTATGCAGCGAGACGCCGCCGAGCATGCCTTGGCGATCAATGACGGCGACGCGCTTGCCCAACTTGGCGGCGGCAATCGCGCCTTTCTGCCCGGCGGGGCCGCTGCCGATGACGACCAGATCGTAATTTGCTTTCTCCATCGAGATGTTCTCCTTCTCCTGCTTGAAATTGTTTTCCGGCAGCCTCAGCCCAGTTGTTTGCGGAAGCGCCACGCGCTCACGCCCATCAGCAAGACGGCGAAGCCCACCAGCGCGAGCAGATTCGGATAAAGCACTTCGAGACCCGCGCCTTTGAGCATCACGCCGCGCGCAATCGTGGCGAAGTGCCGCACCGGGTTGACCGTCGTAATCGTTTGCATCCAGCCGGGCATCGCTTCAATCGGCGTCGTCGCGCCCGACATCAGCGCCAGCGGCGGATTGACGAAAAAACTCATCAATTGCGCCTGCTGTTGCGATTTGGAAAACGTCGCCAGAAACGTGCCCAACCCGATGCCCGCCAACACGCACAGCGCGCCCGCCGTATAAAGCAACAACCAGCTGCCGCGCACCGGTACGTCAAAGACCAGCCAGCCGACGCCGAGCGCCAGCCACACCGTCATCGAAAGCAGCAAAAACAGCGGCGCAATTTTGGCCGTGATGACTTCGCCCGCCGCCGCCGGCGTCATCAGCAATTGTTCGACCGTGCCGATTTCTTTTTCCTTGACCATCGCGCCCGCCGCCACGAGCGAGCCGTTCAGCACGAGCAAAATGCCCAGCACGCCTGTCAGAATGAACCACGAATTGCGCAAACCGGGGTTGTAAAGCAACACCACTTGCGCGCGCAGTTTCGCGCCAGCCGACAAACCCTTCGCGTTGAGAGTCACCGGCGTGCCGAGCCGTTGATTGAACGCACCGACGATGCGTTGCGCATAACCCGCCGCGATGCCCGCCGTGTTCGAGTTCACTGCGTCGAGAATCAATTGCGCCGTCGCCGTCGCGCCGCGCTCGCGCTGCTCGGCGAAATCGGAAGGGATAATCAACGCTGCATCCAACTCGCTTTGCGCCAGCGCGTGGCTCAGTGCCGCCGCTGATGCATACTCGCCGCGCAGCGCAAACGAATTGCTTTCGACAAAGGCCGAACGCAATTCGCGGCTGATGCTCGAACGACTTTCATCCACCACGCCCAAGCGCAGCCCCGTGACTTCGGGGTTGAGCGCAAAGCCGAAGATGATGAGTTGCACCGTCGGCGGAATAATCAGCGACGCCATCAACTGGCGATTGCGTTTGATCTGCCGCAGCTCTTTCAAAAACAGCGCCCACAAGCGCCAGCCGCGAATTTTATTGAGCAATATTTTCATATCTCTACCTGCATCTTTCTCATCTTCCGCCACGCCACGAAAAGGAAAAACGTTCCCAACAAAGCCAGCGACACGAGCGATTGCCAGATGGCGCTCCAGCCGCTGCCGCGTACGAAAGCATCGCGCGCAATCTCGATGAAATAACGCGCAGGTACGATGTTGGCGATCCAGCGCAAGCCCGCCGGAATGTTCGACAACGGAAACATGAAACCCGACAACAGAAACGAGAACACAAAACTCACCGTAGCCACGGCCTGAATCGTCATCGCTTGATTGGGCATCGCCGCGCCCGCCATCACGCCGAAGGCGACGTTGCAAAACAGATAGATCAGCGTACCCACGAGAAACGGCAACGGATCACCGATGAACCACAACCCGAAAAACCACAGCCCCAACGCCAGCAACACAGCCCATTCGGCCAACGCTACGACGAGGAAAGCGAGCGTCTTGCCCAGCAAGTATTCGCGTGCCGAGATGCTCGACACATAAACCTGCAAGATGGTTTTCTGTTCGTTCTCGCGTGACATTGCCAGCGCCGCCAGCAATGGCGGAAACAGCGCCAGCACGACCGCAATCACGCCGGGGCCGATGTATTTGTCTGACTCGCGTCCGGGGTTGTACCAAAGCCGCGTTTCAATCTTGATGGATGGTTTGGCAGATGCGCTGTTTTGCGCGACGAAGGCTTGCGTCATCGCCGCCGCATCGCCGCGCAAAATGTTCGCCGTGTTCGCGTCGGTTGCGTCAATCAGCCATTGCACGTCTACGTCACGGCCTCGTGCGAGGTCGCGCTCAAAGTGCGTAGGAATCGTGACGACCGCGCGCACCGCTTCCGCCGCCAGCGCATCCGCCGTGCGCATGCCGGTTGGCAGCGCGACGATGCGAAAGGTGCGCGACGCGGCCAGCGTTTCGATGTAAGCCCGCGAGCGCGGCGTCGCGTCGTAATCCTCGACAAAGATCGCTACGCCCGTCACCGAAAAGGCAATGGCGCGGCCATAAAGCACCAACAGAATGAGCGGCAACACCAACGCCAGCGCCAACGTCAGCCGGTCGCGCGAGAATTGCGTTAGCTCTTTGCGCGCTTGCGCGATGATTCGTTTCATCTCAATCCTCCACAGCAACTTTGCCTTCGCGCCGCGCTTGCTCCACGACGGCGATGAAAACATCTTCGAGCGAAATGCGCTCTTCGTAAGCACCCAGCACGTCAACGCCAGCCACGCTCAATCGCTGCCGCAAGCGTTGAATGCCCGCGCGCGCTTCTTCGTCAACGATCACATGCAGCCGGTCGCCGAATAACGAAACGCGCCAGCCTTCCATTTCCGCCTTGAGCAGATTGGCCGCGCGTTGCGGCTCGGCGGTAATCATTTCGATCAAGCGCCCGCGCTGCGCGGCTTTGACTTCGGTCGGCGAACCTTGCGCGACCAGTTCGCCCGCGACCATCAAACCCAGCCGGTTGCATTGCTCGGCCTCTTCCAGGTAGTGCGTCGTCACCAGCACCGCGACGCCGCGATCAGCCAGCCGATTGATCATCTTCCAGAATTCGCGCCGCGCCAGCGGGTCTACGCCTGACGTAGGCTCGTCCAAAAACAACACGCTCGGCTCGTGCATGATCGCCGCGCCGAAAGCTACGCGCTGTTTCCAACCACCGGGCAATGCGCCGACGAGCATCTCGCCGCGCCCCGCGAGTCCCGAAAATTCCAACACCCATTCACGTTTTTCGGCGCGTTCTTCCGGCGGGACTTGATAAACCCCGGCGAAAAAATCGAGGTTCTCGCTGATCGTCAAATCGTCGTAAAGCGAAAACTTCTGCGACATATAGCCGATGCGTTGGCGCACGAAACCGGACCGCAACGAACCGCGTTCGCCCGCCAATTCCATCGCGCCGCTCGTAGCGCCCAACAAGCCGCACAGCATCTTGATCGTCGTCGTCTTGCCCGCGCCGTTCGCGCCAAGCAAGCCGTAAATTTCGCCGTACTTCACTTCAATGTTGACGCCTTTGACCGCGTGAAATTTGCCGAAGCGTTTGTGCAAGTCGCGCGCGCCAATGGCGACGGCCTCCGGCGCGCGTTCGCGGAACTTGCGCCGCAACGGAAAGGCAGGCGATTTCAACTCGCCGCCCAACTCGCGCAGCAACGCGACAAAGGTGTTTTCCAAAGTCGGCGCGCCCGCGCGAATCTCGCCCACCGCAATGCCCGCCGCGTCGAGCGTCGCGCGCGTCAAGCCTTCAGCCGCTGCGGCATCGCGCGCCATCACATCCAATCGGTCGCCGAACCGTTGCACATCGGCAATCGCGCTCTCTGCGCTCAACACGGTTTCGGCGCGGCTCAAATCAGCCGCGCGCACTTCCAGCCGTTGCAATCCGGTGCTGCGCCGCAACTCCGCCGGCGTGCCGCTTTGTTGCAACGCGCCGTCGTGCATCAACGCTACGCGATGGCAGCGTTCGGCCTCATCC
>JABFSD010000035.1 GCA_013140935.1 Acidobacteriota bacterium | reverse complement strand
ATGCTGAACAGCGCCGTATTCGCGCCGATTCCCAACGCCAGTGAAAGCACGGCAATCGCCGTGATACTTTTTTGTTTCATCAACATTCGTGCGCCGTAGCGCAGGTCTTGCCAAAGGGTTTGCATAAGTCATCCTGTTTGTCGTCTTGGTTTATCGTCCTGACAGCATTGCCGGTCAGACGAACTGCGTTGCGCACGTATTACCAAACGCCGTGCCGCGTAATTGCGGCAAGAAAGCTACGGCAGACAAGGAAGTTAGACGAATCGCCCTGACAGAAAGGAGGCGAAGTTGTTCGATTGCGGGAGCACACGTTCCCGAAAGTGGGATGCTTTGAGTTCTCACTGCGCCCTGCCTATACTCCGCGCCGTCATACATACGGTCATATCGTTTAGCAATAACCGCGTTTCATTCACTTTGCCAAAGCAAGCTACGGCCACGCAGCGCGCGTTACCGAACCGCAATGCAACGACGTACGCGACGCTTACGCTGTCAACCTGGCTATTAGCCCTTCTACATCGGCTCGTGCGAAATGGCGTGCGGCTGAAAGTGCCAAGCAAGAAACCAGGCCATCCGCCAGACCTCTCTCACGGATAGCCGGGAGGTACGATGATGGAAATACAAATGCTGGATCATTGGGTGCGGCTTAGCGTGCGCCTTCTCTTCGATATCCTGTGGGTTAGCTACGAAGATGACACGGGCACACATCGTGAATTGCCCAGCCACGCCGATAGCCCAGGGGCTGACTATTCGGCAACTTCATCTACGCTATTGCCCTGGCCGGCTGGATTGCCTCCTTATCCGATTTACGTGCCGCAGGATTTGGAAACGTTGTTGCAGCAAGCCGTGGCGTCGCTGCCGTCTTTCCGTCCCGGACCACACGCGATCGGTTCGGTGCCGCTACCGATCTTTGTGGAAGGGCCAGCGGAATTGCCCCACCATCCCTGGGCAACGCTCGTCGAACAGTTGCCGCAAATCGCCCCTTATCTGCCACGCCTTCAGACCGTTTATCTCACGCCCAAAAAACCGATAGCGCGCCCGGCGTTCCGGCTTCCGCTGCGCGTGCTGGCCGTCGGAGGGCGCTGTGACGCGGCGCTCGAATATATGAAATCCGCAGATTGGTATGCGAATGATCCGGTGGTGAAAACGCATGGGCTGCAATTCGAAACCGTCGAGCCTCAGCAAATGGCTAAAGCGCTGCGCGCCGAGATGCGCGAAGTCGTGATGATTGAAGACACGGAAGTTGCAGACTTGCTGAAAGCAGCTTCGCGCTTGCCGCAACCGGTTCTGACGCGCCCGCGCCTTGTGATCGTCCTTTCAACCGGTGTGAGCCAACCCTCGACAGCCCGGCTAAACCTTCCGCCCGGAATGGCTCTGCTCTGGATCAAAGACGGGGGCCTTTCCGCCGTTGAGTCGTTCATCAAAGAGTTTCTTTACAACCTGATTCATAATTATCCGCTGCACGAAGCGCTCAAGGCGGCAGCGCAAAGCGTGAAGGTATTTTCCCCATCAGAACTGCAACTCTTTGCCAACCCGCAGAGCAACCATTACCTGCGACTCTCTGACGCGCTGACGCAGTTGCAACAGGAGACGTTGACCCTCAATCAAACCGTAGCGCGGGGTAATCTGGAAGCGTTCTTCCGCCGCATGGGCAAAGATGTCAGCCAAAAGACGCGCACTATCGTCGCTGAGGCGTTGGAAGAAAGAGAAGCGATCCAGCAAGCCGCCACTGTCACACGTGAAATCAATATAGAATTTGGGCAGGAAACCACCAGTCTGGTGCCGCTCGCTTACGCCGAGGCTCTGGTGTCTAAGGCCAGGGCCTCGCAACAAAAGATCAGAGCCAGGCTGTCGCCGCTGATGAACAGCACAGCCTTTCTTGACGCCGTCGAGAAACATCAAGCGCGACGGGTAGACGTGGCGCTCGAACGCCTCATCCCGGAGGCCATGACTTATACCGCCGTCGCGCCCAAACGCCGGTTGGTCAAGGGCGCGCGTTACCGGTTGCGCGTGCATATCGGCCTCCCTTCAGAAGACAGTTTGATGATCGGTGAAACGCCGCCGCTCGATCCGCTCTTGCCCGAACCGGAAGGAGACAAGGGACACACGCTCGACGTCGTCGTCTTTGAAAAGGATTTCACGCTGCTTTCGCCGCGCGTGCAAAACTTGCAACTGCCCCGGCTGCGCGGCTCAGAACCAGTGTATTTCGAGTTGGTCGCGCCGCAACGCGACACGGCGGAATTGCGTATCGGGATTTATCACCGGAATCACCTCTTGCAATCCTTCCTGCTCGAAGCGCAGGTGGGCGCGGACGAGTGGATAGACAGCCCTAGTCCGCAGGTAACCGTGCGACTCAATTTTTCGCGCACCGCGCGCTTTACCAATCTTCCGTCTCTGACCCCGCGCGCGCTTTCCATCGGCGTCAATCAAAACCCCGCCACGAATGAACATGCCTTCATGCTCAAGCGCGACAGCGACACGCTGCTCTTTCCCGTAACCGAGAAAATTATCGCCGACCAACAGGAAACGTTTAGAAAGCTGTTACGCGAGGCCACGACGGACGCGCAGGGGAATCCTCGTTTCCCGACCTATCCTGCCGCTGGCACGCCGCCTTCGGAAGAGTTCAACCAAGTCATACGCGAATTGGCCGATCTGGGCGGGGCGTTGCATCACGCGCTCTTCGTGCGCGCAGACAAAAAGATGCAGAAAGCCTTGCGGGAAATCGCGGCAATAACAGACGACATCATCCAGATCGTGCGCCATGACCCGAATTTCGCTTATCCCTGGCCCGTGATTTACGACTTTCAATTGCCGACGAAAATCGCGGGCGCGCCCGCTCCGCCCGTGTGTCTGGGCGGGGTGGATGCGGCTGCGGCTGCCGCGAACGCCAACGCGCAGCATTGCTCGCACGGCCCCAAAGACAAGGTCTATTGCCTCAAGGGATTCTGGGGATTACGCCATCAGGTCGAGCAATTGCTGGCACTGGGCGACAACCTGGAAGACGCCGTCGTCAAGGTAGAGCGGAATCCCCAGGCCGGCATCTGTCTGGCGGTGGGGGAAAAAGATGAACATACGCAAAAGATGACCGACGAATTACGCAACAAGCTGGGCGCGGCGGTCTTTGAATTAAAACAACAGGAAGATTTGCTCGACCGGCTCTGGAAACCAGCCGAACGTCCGGCCATTCTGGTAACGCTCGGCCATCTGGAAACGAACCAAATTGCCGGAGAACCGGAAGGGCCACGCATTGTCATACAGCCAAAACAACAATGGCTTCAGGCCCAAGAGATCACGAACCGCCAGATTGCCGACGGAGATTGGGAACAGCAACCGAATACGCTCATCTTACTGATGGCTTGCGGCTCAGCGGCAACCGACATCGCGACGCTCAACGATTTGTCTACGGCGTTCACTTCGACCCGCGCGGCAGCCATCGTAGGCACTGAATGCGTCGTCTTTTCGCGGCTTGTGGCGCGCTTCGCCGAAGAAGTGACGTTGGATTTATGGAACGGCATGCCGTTGGGCCAGGCGGTCAAACAGTTCAATCGCAGACTGACCGGCGCGGGAAACCCGCTGGCTTTTGTTTTCAATTATCTCGGCGCGGCTGATTTGCAGGTCGCCCTTTAACCCACTTACCCGGAGGTGAATCATGAAACCGAAGATAGCTCGTGCGTTCGCGTGGCTGTTCCTCTTGGCTTGCTCTGCCCTCTGCATCTGCGCCGCAGATGAGCCAACCGAGGAAAAGCCTTTCATCAAGCTGCAACTCGGCGCGGCAGATGAGATACGCGCCGACGGTGCCAAGGCCACGGCGCGCTTTCCTATGGTACTGCAAGGCGTAAAGCCGGAAAGCCTCAAACTCAGAATCATGGACGTAGTGCTGGGC
>JABFSD010000745.1 GCA_013140935.1 Acidobacteriota bacterium | reverse complement strand
ACAGTCTTGGTTTGCACGTCCTGCTTGCCGACCAACTCTTGCGCACGTTCTGACAAGACGTGAAAGCGGCCGCGTTGCAAACCTTCGCGCTTGTCGCCTTGCCATTCACTGTCGTCTTCGCGGCTCAGAAACACCAGGTATTCGCGCGGGATGTAAGTCGGCCCGCCCGGCGGCGTAAACATTTCGCGCTGCATCACGGTTTCGATTTCGCGTGCGATTGAAACCAAAAATTCTTCGAGCGCGCGACGCGGCTTGGGCTGTTGGTCTTCGGTCTTGAAGGTCGCAGCCTCTTCACCGTCGAGCCACTTGCGAAAATCGTTGAGCAAATTACCTATCGGCATAACGCAGCTTTTTCTTCCTCCACGAAGCCACACGAAGCCACACGAAGCCACACGAAGCCACACGAAGCCACACGAAGGAAGACACGAAGAGGATTTTCATGTTCAGCTTCGTGTCTTTCTTCGTGTAACTTCGTGGAAAAATCTGTCTTCAGCTTTCAATCATTCAATTGGAAAAGTCGGGTGGCGAACCTCACCAGCGACGCGCCGTCACTTTCGCATTGCCCGGCAAATAAATCCACCCTTGCCGCTCGTTTTGATGTTGTTCCGATTCGTCCCACTGGCTGACTTCGATGTGCAGCCAGCCTTGCTCGTCGCCTTCGATCACGCGATGCCGCGAGTCGCGCGCCACTACGCCCAGCACCATCGTTTGCTGGCTCGGCCCCACGCGCACATTGAGCTTTTCGCGCAGCACTTCGATCTGGCCCGGCTGGCCGAACGCAACGGGTACGCCGTTGCGACGGACTTGATTGAAGACCGTGACGATTACGCCTAATAACGCAACGGTCAGCAGTACGGGAAACAAACGGCGGCGCACGTTGGGCGTCAGGGCTTTGCGCCACGCGGGTAGCGATGCGACGGCTTGTTGCTTAGGCACAGCGACTGGCTTGGGCGCAGGCACGGCAGCAACCGGCGCGGCCACAACCGGTGCGGCGTGCGGCAGGTCTACGGTGAACTTGCGTCCTCCGAAATCTTTGACAGGCGCGTGATGTCCATTGGATTTGGGCGCGATGGGAGTCGTAGGTTCAGGCGCATCAGTTGAAGGCTGCACAGCTTCAAGCGTAGCGGTCGCCGCTATTGCCACCGCGCCCGAACTCGCCAGCTTAGGATTGAACGCAGGCATATCAGGCCGCGTAGGTACATTGAAAGCGTCTACATTCAAACGCGGACGGACTTGCGTTTCTTCATCAACAGCGGTGTTGCCCAACGCGGCGACGCTGGCGAGGTCGCTCCAAAATTCGATGATCGAAGCGTACCGCGCTGATGGTTCGTGCGAAGTAGCGCGCTCCAACACTTTCAACAACGGCGTTGCCCACAATTCGTTTTTGAGTTCGTCGGCTAAGGCTGTCACAGGTTGGCAGACAAAGGCGCTCGGCGTGCGTCCGCACAAGATCGTGTAAACCGTTTTCGCCAGCGAATAAATATCTGCGGCGGCGGTGAGACGCTCTACGCGGGTGATGTTTCCTTTTTCGTCCGGGTGATGTTCGGGCGGAGCGTAAGCATTGGTTCCGACGCGCGTGATTTCTGAAGCGTCTCCGGCTTTGAGTTTGGCTACGCCGAAGTCAGCGATCTTGAGTGTTTGGTGATCGCCACTCAGCAAAAAATTATTCGGCTTGAGGTCGCGGTGAATGATGCCTTGCTGGTGCGCGAACGCGAGGGCTTCGCAAGCCTGTTGCACATAAGACAGCGTTCGTTCGAGCGGCAGGCGATTGTGCGGTTGCTGGCGACACCATTGCGCGAGATCGCCGCCAGGCATGTACTCAAGCACGAGATAATGAAACGGCACGCCGCGCAAATCCGCCGCCGTACCGTGTCCCATGCGCAAGATGACGTGCGGGTGGCGCACTTGATCGAGCGCGATGGCTTCGTTTTGAAAGTTCTCGACGAGCGTGCGTTCGAGGTCTGGGTCGGGCGTACCCTGCAAGCTGGTGTTGAGCGTTTTGAGGACGACTTCGCGCGCCGTAACTTGATCGCGCGCCACCCAGATTTCGGCGTAACTGCCCCAACTGAGCCGTTCGCGCACCGCGTAACGATCATCCACCAAACTATTTTCCAGCTTCAGTTCAGGCATAAGGGGATTGCGTTTGTGCGTTCATCAGGCCGCTTTTCGTTGCGCCAGACGAGTTCTCGGTTTCGCCTTTTTGGCGAAGACTGGAGAGTGCGCTTCGAACTTTTGCATCGCCGCCCGATCATAAATTTTCTCGCCGCAAATCGGGCATTCGTAATATTCGAGATTGGGCACAGTATAAGTCGTGCCTGCTACTTCATCCGTCCAATTACGACAGACCTTTTCGATTTTATCACTCAGGCAAGTTGGACATATCGTGATTTGCAGCATCGCTATTGTGTCAACGCAGCAGCCCGTCGCAACACATCGTCCGCATTCTTCTGATCTTTCAACGCGGAATAAGCCAACGCTAGTCGCACGTAACCTTCAGACGATTTCGGATCGAGCCGGACGGCTTCCTGCAAGGGTTTCAGGGCTTCGGCGGGTTTGCCCGCTTCGGCGAGCGCAGCGCCGAGTCCGAGTTGGTATTGCGGATTCGACGGAGCTTTGCCGACCAACGATTCAAATTGCTTTTGCGCGGCGTCGAAACGTCCGGCGTTGAAAAGCTGGCGCGCCGCCAACAAGTCTGCGTCGGCGTTCACCGTCTTGCCCGCAACATTACGTTCGGTTGTGGCGACAGGTTCGCCCGTAACCCAACCGACGACTTCATCAAAGTAGCGCCCGAAGCCGAAGGCGGCGGCTAACAAAGCCAGATAGAAAAATACGACGATGTAATCACGCATGGTCATGGAGTCGCGTCCGGCAGAGGAAGACGACGAAGAAGTAGAAAACGATTCTGAAGCGGCAGCGGCAGCAGACGAGCTATCCGTTTTTTTCTGTCCGGGCTTGTCCCAAAAACTGATATTGCTCGCCCCTTTGTTTTCGTTGGCGGCAGCGGCATTTCCCAGTTGCGCGTTCGCTTTGCGGTCGGCGGCGAACATACTGGGCATGCCGCTCGGAGCTTCCCCGCTGGGCATGTTGGGCGGCATGCTCGGTGTACGCGGTTCGGGATCGTGCGCAGGCATTTCGAGCATGGTGAGCCTGCCGCTTAACGCAGCGTTCTTCGGCATATTCAGCGGGCCAGTGATCGGAGGCGCGGAATCCTGTCCTGAAACTTCGACCTCTATACGTCCACGATTATGACTGGGATTGGGCGGAGCGCCGTTGACCGCTTGCGCTTGCTTTACCGCAGCTTGGCGTGCGGGCAGTTCGCGGTAATTGCGTTCGCCGAAATCTACGATGACGGCGGTGAGGTTGTCTTCGGCGCCGCGCTCGAAACAGAGGTCTTTCATCCGGTCGCAGACTTTTTGCGGATGTCCGGTCATACGCATCAGGTCGTTGAGTTCGGCGTCGCTGAGATGGCGCGTGATGCCGTCGCTGCACAGCAGAAAACTGGTTTTGTCGTTGAGCGGTACGATTTTGAAATCGGCTTCGACGTCCTGTTCGGCGCCGACGGCGCGGTTGATGACGTTGCGGCGCGGATGATGCGCGGCTTGCGCGGGCGTAATCAGTCCGGCGCGAATCGCGTCGCTGACTTCGCTGTGATCTTGGGTTTCGCAAACGAGTTCGCGGCCATCGAAACGGTAAACGCGACTATCGCCTACGTGGCCGATGATGGCGCGGTTGTCGGTCATCGCCGCGACCAACGCCACGGTCGTTGCCATCCCGCGCAACTCGGCAATCTCGCTCGACGAATCGTAAATGCTGCGATTGCAAATCGTGATCGTTTGCTTGAGCGCCGCCAACATATCGTTGCCGCCGCGCCCGTCTTCAAAAG
>JABFSD010000525.1 GCA_013140935.1 Acidobacteriota bacterium | reverse complement strand
ATTCTCAACGTAGGCACGACGGGCAAGCTGGATTTGCTTTTTCCTTACGCGGGCGTGAACGAACTCGTTCCTAAGACGAAGAACTTCGCCGTGCCCAGCGACAGTGAAGACGAAACCGGTTGGTTCGCCTTTGACGACAAACCCGGCAAAGAACAACTCGCTTTCATCTTTTCACAGCAATCCTTGCGCGGCAGCCGACCGGCGACGCGGCAAAGCGGTTCCGCCAAAAGTGCTGTGTCGCAAGCCGAGTTGGCGGCGCTCAACGCTGAAGCTGATGACGTAGAAGGCGCAAAGGACTTGTATCTGGTGCGCGAAGAAAAAAACGAAACGTATGTGTGCGCCAAACAGCAACTGATCAAAAAGCCGCTCGTGTTGCGCATCAACCTGCTACACGGTCGTTAGTTGAATCGAGGTTCCCCGTGAAAAAGTTACTCCCCCTTTCGCTCTGTTTATTTGGGTTGGCGCTGCTAGCGCCCAGCCGCCCGCACGCGCAAGCTGAGAAGCCCATCCACAAGCGTGGCCGGGCGCTGCTGGTCGGCATCAATCGCTATCAGAACTTTCCCACGCGGCCTACGCCGGGTTCGGAAGAAGACGCCCAAGCGACCAGCGATTTTTTGATCGAGCGGTTTGGCTTTCAACGTGATGAAATCCAGTTGCTGACTGGCGACAAGGCGACGGCGCAAAACATCGTCGCTGAATTCCGCCGCTGGCTGATTGACGGCACGAAACCCGGCGACCGCGTATTCTTTCTTTACTCCGGCCACGGTACGCGCGTACGCGACGACGGCGACGACGAAGCAGACGGGGAAGACGAAGCCCTCGCGCCTTATGACGTGACGCCTAATCTCGGCAACCTCATCCGCGACGACGTATTCAACGACCTCATCGGCGAGTTGCAGGGACGCATGACTGTGATGGTGTTTGACTCCTGTCATTCCGGCACGATCTCGCGCGACGTGCCGGGAGCAACTCCCAAGCAGAATAAACCGGAAGACCAACCCAAATACTTGCCGCTTACTGGAACGCAGAAGGCGACGCGCGCCATTGGCGGCAACAATAGGGATGACTTGCAAGTCGGCTTGCTCTCTGAAAAAGAAGCAAAAGGCCGCGACTTGCATCTGGTCGTAGATCGCAAAAAAGTCACCCAAGGCGGCGTCATCATTTTCACCGCCGCTCAGGCGAACCAGCGCGCCTTCCCGATTAAATTCGACTCCGGCGAATTTCGCGGCGCGCTGTCTTTTGTGTTTAACGAAACGCAGCGTCAGGACTTGCCTACGTTGCGCGAACTCAAAGACCGCATCACGCGCGAGATTGCCGCCTTGAAAGCCGATAAGCGTTTGAATCCCGAACCCGTGCCTACGTTTGAAGTGTTCGGGCCTCCCGGTTTGGAAGACCAACCGCTCTTCGGCGCAGCGCAAGCGGCGCAGGTGCTGACGCTAGGGAATCCGAACTCGACGATTCATCTGACGCTGAAGCTCGAACAACCGAAACAACGGTTCAAAATCGGCGATCCCATTTCTTATCGCGTGACGAGCGACACCGAAGGGTTTCTTTACCTGCTGGTGTTCAGCGAAAACAACGTAGCGACTTGTTTGTTGCCCAACCCGCATCTGGCGCAAGGGAAAGACAACGCCTTGCGCGGCGCGTTGCGCATTCCGCGCGCAGCCGGGGAATTGTTTAAGGCTCAAGAGCCGCTGGGCAAAGACATCGTGATCGCATTGTTGAGCAAAACACCCTTAGCGTTGGGCGAGAAAGAAGATTATTCGTGGGATGAAGTTTTTGAACGGCTGCGCAATCAACAGTTATTTAAGTTTGTGAAAAACCGCGAGGCTGCGCCTATTGCGCAACGCGGAGTCGGTACGAAAAAGGCTGCCAGCCCAGCGGAAGCGCCAACGGAATCGGGCGACTGGCAAGCCGTGAGCCTCACCGTAGAAACGATTAAATAAGCATCGCTAACGAAAACGCGATGAACCATCAACTACTTCTGCAAGGCTTCCCCCAGGTCGTCCTTGTCAACCAAAACACTGTCGGCATAACTCAGGAGAACAACCATGAAATATCAAGTTACCCTTCGCTTATTGCACTTCGGCACGCTGCTGGTTTTGGCTTTCGCGCTGGCCGCGCAAGCACAGGACAAAGGTGCTGAGAAAAAAGACAACGAGAAAAAAGGCGGAATACTCAGCAAAGTCGGCATCGGCAAAAAAGACGAAGAAACCAAAGCCGCCGAACGCGAACAGAAATATCAGGAATTACGAGCTAAGGCGCGTGAGAAATACGACGACCCCACCAAGACCGAATTCAAGTTGCGCGTCAACGGTGATTACAAAGAAAAACGCCGCGAACACAGCGAGTATGCGTTTCAGATCAACACCTTCGACACCCAGGACGAACGCATCACGTTCACGGGCGACAAGCTGAAAACCGAAGACACGCTCTATGACAATCCGTTGGTGCAGGATTACGTCAACCGCGTCGGCCAGTCGCTGGTGCCGCCTGCTTCGCCGCACCGTTATGCGTTTAAGGTCGTGATGAACCCAGTGCCTGATGCGCGCTCGCTCTCGACGGGTACGGTTTACATCACGACGGGGTTGTTGTCGCTGATTGATACCGAAGCGCAACTGGCTTACATCCTCGCGCACGAAGTCGCCCACATCGAGAAAACCCACTGGTTTGAAGACGCGCTGGTCGCCAATGAAATGGTAGATCGGGAACGCGCCCGTGACCGTAACTTCGCCTTGATCGGCATAGGTGTCGGCGTACTCACCGGCGGACTGGCGGGCAAAAACACCGGCGCGGCCAACGGCGTAATGACGGGTTTATTCATGGGTGGTGCGACCTTGTCGCTGCTCAAGTTCGTCTCTTCACTCAAGACGTTTTCGTGGGACGGCGTGCAGGAAACCGAAGCGGACGATCTGAGCATGAAGCTCATGTTCGACCGCAATTACGATCCCCGCGAAGTGCCGAAACTCTATGCCCGGCTGGCGGCGCTGTCTGAACGCGAGCCGCGCGTAGGCGACGGCTTTCTCGCCAGCACCGAGCGCATCGTCTCACGCGTCAATCAGGTTAATCCGATGATGATGGGCTGGTCGGCCAAACCCTTGATGGCACGCGGCGCGGTCAACTTGCGCAGCCGCCGCCAAGCCGAAGCACCCGATAGCGCGCTGCTCTCGCCGCTCGAAGCCGGTAAACCGTTTGGCACTTCCACCGATGCTGAGAAGCGCGAGAAATCCTCCAGCAAAAACCTACGCGAGATGGAAGAACAACTGCGCACGAAAATCGAAAAAGGCGAAGTCATCGGCAGCGGCCCCGAATTCGAAACCGTGATGGCCGACCTCAAACGCGACAACGGCGTGCGCGCCTTTTATTACGATATGTTTCAGATGGCGCTGCAAAACCTGAGCGAGTCGTTGCAGATTCGTTCCGAAGATCCTTATACGGCGTTTTATTACGGCAAAGTGTTGCAACTGACGGCGCGCAACAAAGCCGAACAAGCCACCGCCATGCGATCTTTCGTGAATGCGATGGCGCTCGACAAACGTGGCGTGCTGCCCGGCCCCTGGTTGCATCGCGCCCTGGGCTTGATGGCCGATCGCAACCCCAGCCAATCGGGTGAAATCGTAATGCACCTCAAACGTTACGTTGAGATGTATCAACAGGAACACAGCGGCGTGTTGCCGCCGAACATGGATGCGATTTACGCCTATCTGAAAACGCTGGGCGAAGACACCTGGGTAGCGCGTCCGGTGCAAAACGTTTCCACCAAAAACATAGACCCGTTGACCTTCACGACCGCGCCCACCGCAACGCCAGCGCCTGCGCCGGTGCGAGTCGTGCAACCCGAACCGACTCCGGTTGCCGCGCCGGTTGACAACAAACGCAAGGGCAAGCCGTAAGCC
>JABFSD010000046.1 GCA_013140935.1 Acidobacteriota bacterium | reverse complement strand
GGGGCTCGACCTGGATTTTCATGAAGCTGGGCTTGCGTGATTTGCCGCTGGTCACCACCTAAGGTAGTGACGACTTCAGTCGTTTCGTCATGACATAGGTCGAGATGACTAAAGTCGTTACTACTAGGCTTTAATCACTGTCGAACTTTTTCGTGCGACCTTGCTTGCGTTCGCTTTGAATGCGCTTGCCTTCGATGCGCCGTTCTTTGGCAGCCTTGCCGGGCTTGGTAGCGAAACGTTTTTTCTTTACGACTTGCATCGCGTCCAGCTTTTCCGCCATGCGTTCATAGGCCGCCTCACGGTTGGCCGATTGCGAACGCCGTTCAGTCGCCGTTACAACCGTACCCGAAGGCCGATGCGTCAACCGCACACCCGTCTCGACCTTGTTGCGATGCTGTCCCCCGGGACCGCCCGCGACAAAAAAAACCATGTCACAATCGCGCTCTAACGATTCACGATCCGTGGTGTAACGCATAGTTTCCTTCCTGACCTATTGAATAATTCTTTCCCAGCATGATGACAACTTTAATCTGCGCAATATGTTGAAAATTGCGGCAGCATCACCTGATTTGACGCTAGCGTTGTCACTTTCTTAGCGGCTTTACACCTGGCATCGCACGTTGTAGAGGGATGAACTGGGATTGACTGGACTCAAGTGAGCGAGCGCCGCCGCAAAATATCCAGCGCCGCATTCACACTCAACGCTCGAATGAATTGCTGGTCGCCGGGCCACATCAGTTTGCTTATCGTGCGTTCATGCGCATTTGACTTATTTCGTTGTCGTCGCAACCGACTTGCTCAAGCCTTCGCCCTCAATCACTTTGATATATTGATTCGCTGCCACATTCACCAGCTTATCAATCTTGCCGCTGGGCCATTTGATTTCGAGCGTGTCAACTTTGGCCGCCGCGCCCAAGCCCAACACTTCGCGCGGATCGTGTGATGAGAGGTAACCGCCGCCGCTGGTTTTGTAGCGGCTCTTTTTCAACGTACCCGCTTGCCAACTGAGGATTGCGCCCACGCCCAGTGGATTGCTTTTTTTCGCAATCAACTCGACGCCGAGCCAGTTGTTTTTATTGCCGCCTTCGTTGCGCAACAACACCGGAGCATCGCCGTTGTTGATGACCAGCAGGTCTACGTCGCCGTCGTTGTCGTAGTCAGCCACGGCCAGGCCGCGCGCGGGAAAGTCTTGGGCGAAGACCACGCCGGAAGTTTTGCTTACGTCTTTATAGGCTTTGCCTACGTTCTCGAACATCAACAGCGGCTCTCGGTATTTCACCCGCGAAGCCTGAGTCTCGATCATGTCGTCGGGATGTCCGTTGGCTAAAAACAAATCGGGGTCGCCGTCATTGTCGTAATCGAAAAACTTCAAGCCCCAACCCGATAACAATCGCGTCGCCTGTCCGATCTCGCCCGCTTGGTCGCTGAAGCTTTCGGTTTTGTCGTTGTGATAAAGGCTGAAAAGTTCCTGATCTATGTTTGCTACGAATAAATCCTGCCAGCCGTCGTTGTCGAAATCGGTGGCGTCTACGCCCATGCCCGAACGCGGACTGCCCGCGTCGCTGTAACCTACGCCCGAAGCCAGGCCGATTTCTTCAAACTTGCCGTTGCCGCGATTGATGAACATGAAATTGGCTACGGTGTCGTTGGCGACGAAAAGGTCTGGCAAACCGTCGTTGTTGATGTCGGTCGCTACCGAAGCAAACGACTTGCCCAGCGCATTCGCAATGCCCGAAGCCTTGCTCACATCCGTGAAGGTGCCGTTGCCTTCGTTGTGAAACAGCTTGCTGGGTTGCGGCTTAAACACGCGCGGAATGCAGTAATACTTGCGTCCCAAACGATTGTCGCCGCATACGACATTCAAGTCTTTTTTGTAATAAACGAACGACGAGACGAATAGGTCGAGCTTGCCATCGTTGTCGTAATCCCACCACGTCGCGTGCGTAGACCAGCCGGGTGCGGCGACTCCAGCCTTGTCGGTTACGTCCGCGAAAGTGCCATTGCCGTTGTTGCGGTAAAGCACATTTTTGCCATAACTCGTGACGTATAAATCCTGCCAGCCATCCGCATCGAAATCGCCCGCCGCTGCGCCCATGCCGAAGCCATGTGCGGTCGAGACGACTCCGGCTTTGTCGGTCACGTCGCTAAACGAACCGTCACGGTTGTTGCGATAGAGCGCGTGTTTGAGCGGCTTGGCGGGCGTGAAGAAATCTGACGGGCCGCTGTTGACCAGAAAGATGTCCTGCCAGCCGTCGTTGTCGAAATCGAAAAAGAGGCCGCCGCCATTGCAGGTCTCCGGCAAAAAGCGATCAGCCGAACGCGCGTTGTCGTGCGTCCACGCGATGCCGCTTTTCGTCGCGGGCACTTCGATAAATACAGGCTTGGCGGTCTGTGCCAGCGAACTGATCTTCGCAGAACGAGTAGCAGCAACGACCAACAAAAACGCACAAAAAATGAGAGCGAATGATTTCACGGCGAATCTGATCTCCACTGAATAAAGCTGTCGGGAAACAGTCGTACTTATCGCATAGCGACTGACTTTGCCGCAATCTTCGTCGTAAGCTGAACACCTTGCGCCGCTTGGCGAACTTCGCCACAATGCCGCCTCAATTCAACAGCGCAATCTCATCGCACTTTTACGAAATTAAGGAGCAAGCCCGCCTTTTGAGCGGGCGATTGAATCAGTATGGCATTTGAACCGAAACATCAGAGTCACCTTATCACCAACGGACGCGACCGCGCGCCGGCCCGTTCCATGCTCAAGGCGATTGGCTTTAACGACGAAGACCTCGCCAAACCCATCATTGGCGTCTGCCATATGTGGATCGAAACGATGCCGTGCAATTTCAACCACCGCGACTTGGCCGTGAAGGTGAAAGAAGGCATTCGGGCGGCGGGCGCTACGCCAATGGAATTCAATACGATCTCGATCAGCGACGGTGTGACGATGGGCACGCAAGGCATGAAGGCTTCGCTCGTGAGCCGTGATTTGATCGCCGATTCGATTGAACTGGTCGGGCGCGGTTATCTGTTTGACGCGATGATTGCGATTGTCGGTTGCGATAAAACCATTCCCGCCGCTGCGATGGGCTTGACGCGGTTGGACGTGCCTTCGTTGATTTTATACAGCGGTTCGATTGCGCCCGGCCACGCGCAAGGCCGCAATCTCACCTTGCAAGACGTATTCGAAGCCGTCGGCGCGAATGCAGCAGGCAAGCTCGACAACGCAGGCTTGCTCGAAATCGAAGATAAAGCCTGCCCCGGTGCGGGCGCGTGCGGCGGACAGTTCACCGCCAACACGATGGCGATGGTGATGGAATTCATCGGCCTCGCTGTGATGGGCACAGGCAGCGTAGGTGCGACTGATCCGCGCAAGGAAGCCACCGCGTTTGAAGCAGGGAAGTACATCGTTGATTTGCTGCGACGCGGTACGCGACCCAGCGACATTCTCACGCGCGAAGCCTTCGAGAATGCGATTGCAGGTGTAGCGGCTACGGGTGGTTCGACGAACGCGGTGCTGCATCTGTTGGCAATGGCGCGCGAAGCGGGCGTGCCTTTGAACATTGACGATTTCGACACAATCAGCGCCAAGACGCCGCTGATTGCGGATCTCAAGCCGGGCGGAAAATACATGGCGCTTGATTTGGCGAAAGCCGGAGGCATCGGCCTCGTCGCGCGTCGCTTGCTTGAAGGCGGTTATTTGCACGCCGATGCGCAAACCGTCAGCGGCCTGACCATCAAGCAGGAAGCCGAACTCGCCGACGAAACGCCGGGGCAGGACGTGGTTTATACGACTGAGAAACCGATCAAAGCCAGCGGCGGTCTGGTCATTTTGAAAGGCAATATCGCGCCTGAAGGTGCAGTGCTGAAACGTCCGTCGGTCAGCAGGGCCACGGTCTCAG